>NZ_VMMV01000048.1:0-26057 GCF_013277375.1 Streptococcus sp. 3613 | reverse complement strand
CAACAAGCCATTGTCCAAGCTCTTAGAGTACTTAAATGACGGCTATGAGTGGATAGTGGATATAGACCTAGAGAAATTTTTCGATAGGGTTCCTCAAGATAGATTGATGTCCTTAGTACATAACATTATCGAAGACGGAGATAGGGAATCCTTGATTCGTAAGTATCTTCATTCAGGTGTTATCATTAATGGTCAGCGTCATAAAACGCTAGTTGGCACACCACAGGGAGGAAATGTATCTCCTCTCTTATCCAATATCATGCTTAATGAATTGGACAAGGAATTAGAAAAGAGGGGACTTCGATTTGTGCGCTACGCAGATGATTGTGTGATGACGGTCGGAAGCGAGGCAGCCGCTAAGCGTGTGATGTATTCAGTCAGTCGTTTTATTGAGAAACGACTAGGTTTGAAAGTATAGTAAAATGAAATAAGAATAGGACAAACCGATCAGGACAGTCAAATCGATTTCTAACAATGTTTTAGAAGTAGAGGTGTACTATTCTAGTTTCAATCTACTATAATTTGAAGGGGAATGCCGTGGTTGTCTAAAATTTGTTCGAGGACATGATAGTAAGCATTCAAGGTCTCTTGTTTATCAAAATAAGCGCCTAGGATATTGCCAGAAGCATCATCAATGGCTAGGTGTAAGTTAGAGGTTTCTGCTCCAAACCAGGCATGAGGGCTAGCCTCCATTTAGATGAGTTCTCCAGCAAATTTCTTTCTGGGTCTACTAGGATGTAGCTTTTTAGTGTCTTCCAGGAAATCTTTAGCGGACGGTAAGATTGGATTGTCTAGGGGATGATTGCGGTTCAGTTTAGCTTGTTTTCTTAGTCTCTTCTTTGTCTTTCTGTGAGACTTGGGAGAGAGGATGTTTTCCTTATAGAGTATTTTTCTAACAGTTGTATCAGAGAGCTGAATTCCCTCTTCTTCAGCTAGTAATTCACAGAAATGAAGGACATTTGGTTTATATGTTTCATAGGAGAGGTATTTCTTTAGGACACGTTCTTTGATTTCATCAGGGATTGCATGTTTTGGTTTTCGATTTCTGTTTCCGTGTCTGAAGGCTTCTTTTCCTTTCTGTTGATAGGCTAGTAGCAGACGATTGATTTGTCTTTCAGAAAGATTCAGTTCGACACAGGCTCGATTCTTTGTTTTCTTTCCTTGGTCTATAGCTTTTATCACAAGATATTTTTTCGTTTCATTCATATTCAGTTGGATACTTTTCATACGACTATTTTATCAAATGGGACATTTTCACGTTCGATTTACTAAAGACATTCTCACATTCGAATTACATTCCATCCCTGAAAGCGTAAAACAAACTAGTCAGGGTGGCTAGTTTGTGGTATAATGAAAGAGACTCAAAAAGAAACAGGAGAAATATGATGGATTTACTTTTAGCAATTGTATTGATTGTGCTAGTTTTTCTAGGAGGAGCTCTGGGAGGAATGTACTTGGTTCGTAAGCAAATTGAAAAGGAATTTGCTGACAACCCACGTTTGAATGCTGAAGCAGTTCGTACTCTTTTGAGTGCAAATGGTCAAAAACCAAGCGAAGCCAAGGTACAACAAGTGTACCACCAAATCATCCGCCAACAAAAAGCAGCCCTTGCTAACAATAAAAAGAAAAAATAAATAAGGAAAAGTCTGGGATGAAAGTTCCAGACTTCTCACTATGTTGGTTATGGTTTAGGGATGAGACTTTTTCCTTGCATTCTATTGATATTTGATTATGATTAAGAGAGATAGTTGTTGATTAGGCTGTCATTATTCAGTTCATAAGGAACGGTAATCATAATGAACTATCAATCAGAAAAAAGACTAGAAAGAAGACTGTATGGATAATCGCCCAATTGGTTTTTTGGATTCGGGTGTCGGGGGCTTGACCGTTGTGCGCGAGCTCATGCGCCAGCTTCCCCATGAAGAAATCGTCTATATTGGAGATTCGGCACGGGCTCCCTATGGTCCCCGTCCTGCTGAGCAAATTCGTGAATATACTTGGCAGTTGGTCAACTTTCTTTTGACCAAGGATGTCAAAATGATTGTCATTGCTTGTAATACTGCGACTGCGGTCGTCTGGGAAGAAATCAAGGCTCAACTAGATATTCCTGTCCTAGGTGTTATTTTGCCAGGAGCTTCGGCAGCTATCAAGTCCAGTCAAGGTGGGAAAATAGGTGTGATTGGAACGCCCATGACGGTACAATCAGATATCTATCGTCAGAAAATTCATGATCTGGCTCCAGACTTACAGGTGGAGAGTTTGGCCTGTCCCAAGTTTGCCCCCTTGGTCGAGTCTGGCGCCCTGTCAACCAGTGTTACCAAGAAAGTGGTCTATGAAACCCTGCGTCCCTTGGTTGGAAAGGTGGATAGCCTGATTTTGGGTTGTACCCATTATCCATTGCTCAGACCTATTATTCAAAATGTCATGGGACCAAAGGTTCAGCTCATCGATAGTGGAGCAGAGTGCGTACGGGACATCTCAGTCTTACTTAATTATTTTGAAATCAATCGTGGTCGCGATGCTGGACCACTTAATCACCGTTTTTACACAACAGCCAGCAGCCAAAGTTTTGCACAAATTGGTGAAGAATGGCTGGAAAAAGAGATTCATGTGGAGCATGTAGAATTATGACAAATAAAATTTATGAATATAAGGATGAACATGACTGGTATGTCGGGTCCTATGGTATTTTTGGTGGCGTCCGGACGTTGACGGATGATGACTTGGATTTTCCTCTATTGGAGTTTGCCCAAAGATTTCGAGATGAGGATCGAGGTTTTCCTGTTTCTGTTACTGTTTTACGCTATGGTTCTCTCTACCGTTTATTGTCTTTTGTGGTAGATATCCTCAACCAAGAAATGGGACGAAATGTGGAAGTCATTCAACGTCAGGGGGGGGTTCTCTTAGTTGAAAATGGGCAACTCCTGCATGTAGAATTGCCTAAAGAAGGTGTTGATGTAGAAGCATTCTTTGAGACAAACAAGGTCAGAGAAACCTTATTGATTGCGACTCGTAACGAGGGCAAGACCAAGGAATTCCGAGCTATCTTTGACAAGCTAGGCTACGATGTGGAAAATCTTAATGATTATCCAGACCTGCCTGAAGTAGCAGAAACAGGTATGACCTTTGAAGAAAATGCCCGCCTCAAGGCAGAAACCATTTCCCAATTAACGGGCAAGATGGTTCTGGCAGATGACTCAGGTCTCAAAGTCGATGTCCTTGGTGGCTTGCCAGGTGTCTGGTCAGCTCGTTTCGCAGGAGTGGGAGCTACTGACCGTGAAAACAATGCTAAACTCTTGCACGAATTGGCCATGGTCTTTGAACTCAAGGACCGCTCGGCTCAATTCCATACAACCCTAGTCGTAGCCAGTCCCAACAAGGAAAGTTTGGTTGTTGAAGCAGACTGGCCAGGCTACATTAACTTTGAACCTAAGGGTGAAAATGGCTTCGGCTATGACCCTCTCTTCCTTGTAGGAGAGACAGGCAAGTCCTCAGCTGAATTAACCCTTGAAGAAAAAAATAGTCAATCTCACCGTGCCTTAGCCGTTAAGAAACTTTTGGAGGTATTTCCATCATGGCAAAGCAAACCATCATTGTAATGAGCGATTCTCATGGCGATAGCTTGATTGTGGAAGAAATCCGTGATCGCTATGTAGGCAAAGTTGATGCCGTTTTTCATAACGGCGATTCTGAATTGCGTCCCGATTCTCCACTTTGGGAGGGCATCCGCGTTGTTAAAGGGAATATGGACTTCTATGCAGGTTACCCAGAACGTTTGGTGACTGAGCTTGGTTCGACCAAGATTATCCAAACCCATGGTCACTTGTTTGACATCAATTTCAACTTTCAAAAGTTGGACTACTGGGCTCAGGAGGAAGAGGCCGCTATCTGCCTCTATGGTCACTTGCATGTGCCAAGTGCTTGGATGGAAGGCAAGACCCTCTTTCTAAATCCAGGTTCCATCAGTCAACCACGTGGAACCATCAGAGAATGTCTCTATGCTCGTGTGGAGATTGATGATAGTTACTTCAAAGTGGACTTTTTGACACGAAACCATGAGGTGTATCCAGGCTTGTCCAAGGAGTTTAGCCGATGATTGCCAAGGAGTTTGAGACTTTCTTGTTGGGGCAGGAGGAAACTTTTTTGACTCCTGCTGAAAATCTAGCCGTGTTGATTGATACCCACAATGCGGATCATGCGACCCTCTTGCTCAGTCAGATGACCTATACCCGTGTTCCTGTTGTGACAGATGAAAAACAGTTTGTTGGGACGATTGGGCTCAGAGATATTATGGCTTATCAGATGGAGCATGACTTGAGCCAAGAAATCATGGCAGATACGGATATCGTTCATATGACGAAAAGGGACGTAGCGGTTGTTTCGCCTGATTTTACCATTACGGAGGTCTTGCACAAGCTGGTAGATGAGTCCTTCTTGCCGGTTGTGGATGCGTCAGGGATTTTCCAAGGGATTATCACGCGCAAGTCTATCCTCAAGGCAGTCAATGCCCTCTTGCATGACTTTAGTAAGGAATATGAGATTCAATGCAAATGAGAGACAGGATTTCAGCCTTTTTAGAGGAAAAGCAGGGCTTATCTGCCAATTCTAAGCAGTCCTATAAGTATGATTTGGAGCAATTTTTAGATGTAGTGGGCGAGCGGATTTCTGAGACCAGTCTCAAGATTTACCAAGCCCAGCTAGCCAATCTGAAAATCAGCGCCCAGAAGCGAAAGATTTCGGCCTGTAACCAATTTCTCTATTTTCTCTATCAAAAAGGAGGAGTGGACAGCTTTTATCGTTTGGAATTAGCCAAACAAGCTGAAAAGAAGACCTCAAAACCAGAACTGTTAAACCTAGACTCTTTTTGGCAAGAAAGTGACTATTCAGAGGGCCGTTTACTGGCTCTTCTTATCTTGGAAATGGGGCTCTTGCCGAGTGAGATTTTAGCCATCAAGGTTGCGGACATCAATCTGGATTTTCAGGTGTTGCGAATCAAGAAGGCTTCCCAACAGAGGATTGTCACCATTCCTACGACCTTGCTTTCAGAATTGGAACCCTTGATGGGCCAGACCTATCTTTTTGAAAGGGGAGGGAAAGCCTATTCTCGTCAGTGGGCCTTCCGTCAACTAGAAGCTTTTGTCAAGGAGAAAGGTTTCACAACCTTATCAGCCCAAGCCTTGCGGGAACAGTTCATTCTAAGACAAATAGAAAACAAGGTCGATTTGTACGAAATTGCAAAAAAACTAGGATTAAAAACAGTCCTGACTTTAGAAAAATATAGATAATGGATATTAAATTAAAAGATTTTGAAGGGCCTCTGGACTTGCTCTTGCACCTGGTTTCTAAGTACCAGATGGATATCTACGATGTGCCTATCACAGAAGTCATCGAACAGTATCTAGCCTATGTCTCAACCCTGCAAGCCATGCGTCTGGAAGTGACGGGCGAGTACATGGTCATGGCCAGTCAGCTCATGCTGATCAAGAGCCGCAAGCTCTTGCCAAAGGTAGCGGAAGTGACAGATTTGGAGGATGACCTGGAGCAGGATCTTCTCTCCCAAATCGAAGAATACCGCAAGTTCAAGCTCTTGGGGGAGCACTTAGAAGCCAAGCACCAAGAAAGGGCCCAGCACTATTCCAAAGCACCCACAGAGCTGATTTACGAAGATGCGGAGCTTGTTCATGACAAGACGACCATTGACCTCTTTTTGGCTTTTTCAAATATCCTAGCCAAGAAAAAAGAGGAGTTTGCACAGAATCACACGACTATCTTGCGGGATGAGTATAAGATTGAGGACATGATGGTCATCGTAAAAGAGTCCTTGACTGGACGAGATCAATTGCGCTTGCAGGATTTGTTTAAGGAAGCCCAGAATCTCCAAGAGGTCATCACCCTCTTTTTGGCAACCCTAGAGTTAATCAAAACCCAGGAGCTGATTCTTGTGCAAGAGGAAAGTTTCGGAGATATTTATCTCATGGAAAAGAAGGAAGAAAGTCAAGTGGCCCAAAGCTAGACTTGATAGAGAGGAAAGATGAGTACTTTAGCAAAAATAGAAGCGCTCTTGTTTGTAGCGGGTGAAGATGGGATTAGAGTCCGCCAGTTAGCTGAGCTCCTCTCTCTGCCACCGACAGGCATCCAACAGAGTTTAGAAAAATTAGCCCAGAAGTATAAAAAGGACCCAGATTCCAGCTTGGCTCTGATTGAGACAGGGGGCGCTTATAGATTGGTGACCAAGCCTCAATTTGCAGAGATTTTGAAGGAATACTCTAAGGCACCTATCAACCAGAGTTTATCTCGGGCTGCCCTTGAGACCTTGTCCATCATTGCCTACAAACAGCCCATCACACGGATAGAGATTGATGCCATCCGTGGGGTCAACTCGAGTGGGGCCTTGGCAAAGTTGCAGGCCTTTGACTTGATACGAGAAGACGGGAAAAAAGAAGTGTTGGGTCGTCCCAACCTCTATGTGACTACGGATTATTTCCTAGATTACATGGGGATAAACCATTTAGAAGAATTACCAGTGATTGATGAGCTTGAGATTCAAGCCCAAGAAAGCCAATTATTTGGTGAAAGGATAGAAGAAGATGAGAATCAATAAGTATATTGCCCACGCAGGTGTGGCCAGTAGGAGAAAAGCAGAAGAGCTGATCAAGCAAGGTTTGGTGACGGTTAACGGCCAAGTGGTGCGTGAACTAGCAACCACTATCAAGTCAGGCGACAAGGTCGAAGTTGAAGGTC
The DNA here is from genome assembly GCF_013277375.1 of Streptococcus sp. 3613. Classification (NCBI taxonomy): domain Bacteria; kingdom Bacillati; phylum Bacillota; class Bacilli; order Lactobacillales; family Streptococcaceae; genus Streptococcus; species Streptococcus sp. 3613. The sequence goes on along the minus strand of NZ_VMMV01000048.1, from coordinate 19,316 downwards.
AACCTATCTACAACGAAGAAAAGGTCTATTATCTGCTTAACAAACCACGTGGTGTGATTTCCAGTGTGACAGATGACAAGGGTCGTAAGACTGTTGTCGACCTTCTGTCCAATGTAAAAGAGCGCATTTACCCAGTTGGACGTTTGGACTGGGATACATCAGGGGTCTTGATTTTGACCAATGATGGGGATTTTACGGATGAGATGATTCACCCTCGTAATGAGATTGACAAGGTTTATGTCGCGCGTGTTAAAGGTGTGGCCAATAAGGATAATCTCCGCCCCTTGACCCGTGGACTTGAGATTGATGGTAAGAAAACCAAACCGGCTGTCTATGAGATTCTCAAAGTGGACCCAGTCAAAAACCGCTCTGTGGTGCAGTTGACTATCCATGAAGGGCGTAACCACCAGGTTAAAAAGATGTTTGAAGCTGTCGGTCTCCAAGTAGATAAGTTGTCACGGACCCGTTTTGGACACCTAGACTTGACAGGACTTCGTCCAGGAGAATCCCGTCGTCTTAATAAAAAAGAAATCAGCCAACTACACACCATGGCTGTAACCAAGAAATAATGAAACGAATTTTAATAGCGCCTGTGCGCTTTTACCAACGGTTTATCTCACCAGCCTTTCCACCCTCTTGTCGCTTTGAGCCGACTTGTTCCAACTACATGATTGAGGCTATTGAAAAACATGGCTTCAAGGGTGTTTTGATGGGCTTGGCTCGGATTTTACGTTGCCATCCCTGGTCGAAAACAGGTAAGGACTCCGTCCCAGACCACTTTTCCCTCAAACGGAATCAAGAAGGGGAATGAGGTGGGGTAAATAGATTTCAAAATGATAAAAACGCATCCTATCAGGTTTGAGTGAACTTGATAGGATGCGTTTTAGAATGTCAAAATTTTATACTCTTCGAAAATCTCTTCAAACCGCGTCAGCTTCTATCTGCAACCTCAAANNTTCATTGAGTATTAAATTGAGTTTGAAGTGGCTTATTTCAAAGCTTTTTGTGTGTCTTCAATCATGAGTTTTGTTGATTCAAGACCGCCTCCACTTAGATACCAGAGGTCTGGTGTTAGTTGGATAATCTTACCATTTTTAGCGGCAGGTGTTTCAGCGATAAGGGCATTTTCTAGGACACCGTCGTTGCTAGAGTTATCCCCACCGATGGCAAGGGTACGGTTGATGACAAAGAGAATGTCAGGGTTGATTTCTTTGACACTTTCAAAGCTGACTTCTTGTCCGTGGCGAGAATCTTCAAATTGAGTATCAGTTGGCTTGAATTTCAAGGTTTGATACAAGAAAGAAAAACGAGATTGAGCACCAAAGGCTGCCATTTTTCCTTCATTAAGGAGGATGGCAAGGGCTTTTTTGTCAGAGCTTTCATTTTTAGTAGCGACTTCTTGAATGCTCTTGTCTAGCTTGACTAATTCTTCCTTGGATTTCTGTGCACCAGTTTCGCCGAAGGCGCTTGCTAAGGATTCGATATTAACCTTGGTAGAAGTCCAGTAGTCGTCCTTGCTTGCTTGGAAGAGAACTGTTGGGGCGATTTCTTTGAATTTGTCTACGAATTTTTGTGTACGTAGGGAAGCAATAATCAAATCAGGCTCAAGGGCGGCGATAGCTTCTAAATCAGGTTCTCTCATAGAACCAACATTTTTAACTTTTCCAGCTAGGTCTTTGAGATAGGTTGGTACTGTTTTTGTAGGCATTCCAACGATATTTTTTTCAAATCCTAGAGCACGAATAGTATCCGCAGCGCCGAGGTCAAAGGTCACAATCTTTTCAGGAACTTTGGAAAGTTTGACTTCGTCTAGTGAACTTTTAATGGTTATCTCTGTTGGAGCAGAGTTGCTTGTTTCCGACTGACTAGTGCTTGAGTTTGTATTTGTACTGCATGCACCAAGTAGAAGCAAGAAGCTGGCCACTAGGGCAGTGAAATAAAGTTTAAGGGATGTTTTCATGATTTCTCCTTTTTAAAATGTGATAACGATTTAGGGAGTCTCTTGGTCTTATTGACTAAGAGACCGAAGGTTCTCTAACTTGAGCTTCTATGTTACTAGCTATAGATACAGATCTTTTTGCCATTGATATCAGCTAGCGTGATAGGAATCTCATAGAGTTGACTGAGCAGGTCAGCCTGCATGATTTGATTGGTTCTTCCCTTGCTAAAGACCTGGCCGTCCTTGAAGGCGACAATCTCATCTGCATACTGACTGGCCATGTTGATATCGTGGAGGACGATGATAATGGTCTTGCCGAGTTCCTCCACCAGTCGCCGAAGAATCTGCATCATGCTGACGCTTTGCTTGATATCGAGATTGTTGAGTGGTTCGTCCAGCAAGATAAAGTCCGTATCCTGGGCCAGTACCATAGCGATAAAGACACGTTGGAGCTGGCCGCCAGACAGACTATTGATGTAGCGGTCTTTTAAGTTTATCAGTTCCAGATAGTTCAGAGTTTCTCGAATTTTTTCCCAGTCTTCTTCTCTCAGGCGTCCTCGGCTGTAGGGAAAACGTCCAAAGCTGACCAGTTCTTCAACGGTTAATTTTGCCTGGTAATTGATCTTCTGCTTTAGGATGGTCAGTTCTTGGGCTAGTTCTTGCGAATTCCAACTCTCGATTTCACGTCCTTTGATACTGAGAACTCCCTGATCTTTCTTGGTTAGTCTGCTCATGATGGAGAGGAGAGTCGATTTTCCAGCACCATTTGGACCAATAAAGGCTGTCAGTTTTTGAGGACTGACTTCAAGCGAAATGCCTTGCAAAATATCCTGTTTTTGAATGGATTTGTCAATGTTTTCCAGTTTCACTGACGAGACCTCCTATATAGTAAGATAAAGAATAAGAAGCCACCCACACTCTCAATGATCATACTGATACGAATTTCCAGTGCAAAGACTCGTTCAATCAAGGATTGCCCCAAGGTTAAGCTAATAAATCCAACCAGAATGGCCACTATAAAGAGTAACTTGTGCTGATAGTCTTTGACAATCAGGTAGGTGAGGTTGGCCAGCATAAAGCCGAAGAAGGCCATAGGTCCTACCAAGGCAGTGGCCGTTGAGGTCAAAAGCACGATTCCCCAGAGGAGCTCTTTCTGTTCTTTTTCAACATCGAGTCCCAATATCTGAGCCGTTTCTCTTTGCAGGTGCAAGACATCTAGAACGACTGCTTTTCGAAAGAAAAAGATTGTCAAAGCGAGGATGATCAGAGAACCGATGGCTAGGATGGAAGTGTTGAGATGTTGAAAGGAGGCAAAAAGACTATTTTGCAGTTTATCGTATTCGTTTGGATCCATTAGGACTTGAAGGAAGGTGCTGATATTTCGAAAGAGACTTCTGAGCGCTAGACAGATCAGAAGGATGAAGACCAGGTCTTGCTTCATCAGTGTCTTCAAGTAACCTTGTAAGGCGAGAAAGAAGAGGGACTGGACAAGAAGTAAGACTAGGAATTCTAAGATAGGGGATTTGCCAAGTTGAAGAAACTTGCTTTCAAAAACCAGTAGTAGGGTTTGTAGTAGGACGTAGAAGGATTCAATTCCCAAAATACTAGGCGTCAGGAAGCGATTTTCCGTCAGGGTTTGAAAACTAATGGTCGAAATCCCAGTCGCGATGGCTACCAAGAGATAAACGATGATCTTTTGGGAACGCAACTTCCAAGCAAAGGCTGACAAGTGAGTGATGGGCCAAAAGTAGAGAAGACAAGCTCCGATGGCAAGAATAATGAGAATCCAGAAGAGCTTGGTATGTTTGCTTTTAGTCTGCATCTTTTCGTCCCCCTCTCCAGAGAAGTAGGATAAAGACGAGGCTACCAATGATTCCTAGCAAGAGACTGACAGACAACTCATAGGGCCTGATCAGAACTCGGGATAGGATATCGCAAGCCAGAACTAGATTGGCACCAACCAGTGCGACCATGAGTTTGGTTTGACTTAGATTATCTCCATAGCGCTTGCGAACAAGATTGGGAACGATAACTCCGAGAAATGGTAAGGCACCCACGGTAATCATGGTGACGCTTGTCGTTAGCGCCACCAGAAAGAGGGCCAGTTTTTCAAGTAGGGAGTAGGAAATCCCCAAACTCTCGCTGGTTTCTTTCCCTAGATTCATGATGGTGAAGGTTTGGGATAATTTCCAAACGGTTATCAGGATGATGAGGCCTAAGAAGAGCCACTCATACTGATGGGTCTGAATCATGGAGAAGGAGCCCTGGGTCCAGGCAGTCATACTCTGAACCAGATTGAAACGATAGGCGATAACTTCTGTGACTGAGCCGATAATCCCGCTATAGATGATCCCAATCAGAGGCAACACCCACCTTTCCTTTACAGTAAAAATGGTCATAAAGGCTAGGAAGAAGAGGGTGAATACGATGGATGAAACAAAAGCGAAGAGCATCTTTTGGGTCAGACTAGCCGATGGAAAGACAAAAAGGCTCAGCACCATTCCCAGTTTGGCGGCTTCAGTCGTTCCAACTGTACTCGGTGCAGCAAACTGATTTTGGGTAATAGTCTGCATGAGAAGGCCTGCCATACTCATACTAGAGGCAGTCAGGAGAATACTGATAGTTCTTGGGAGACGGGACTCTTGAAAGAGGAGCCAGGTCTGCTGGTCGAAATCAAATAGCTTTCCCCATGAAAAATCACTGGTCCCAATGCTAATAGAGAGAAAGACTAGGAGTAGAAGTAAGCCAATTAAATAATGAGAAAGTTTCATACCCCGTCCTTTCATGTAGATTTGGTATCGAAAGATGCCTGCGGATATAAATGTAACATTATTTTTCTAATCTGTCAATAAAATTTCTGACAATTTAATGTAAAAAAGAAAGAAAAATTCCTGAAAGAATATCTGTCTCTCTTTTTTATAGGAAAACTGAGTAAGAAACTATCCACCTTCCCACTATCCTTCTCCTCTAAAAAGTGGTAAAATGGATGAAAGAAAGAAGGAACTGAAATGACAACATTATTTTCAAAAATTAAAGAAGTAACAGAACTTGCTGCGATCTCAGGTCATGAAGCGCCTGTCCGTGCTTATCTTCGTGAAAAATTGACACCGCACGTGGATGAAGTGGTGACAGATGGCTTGGGTGGTATTTTCGGAATTAAACATTCAGAAGCTGCAGATGCACCGCGTGTCTTGGTCGCTTCTCACATGGATGAAGTTGGTTTTATGGTCAGCGAAATCAAGCCAGATGGTACCTTCCGTGTGGTAGAAATCGGTGGTTGGAATCCTATGGTGGTTAGCAGCCAACGTTTCAAACTCTTGACTCGTGACGGTCGTGAAATTCCTGTGATTTCGGGTTCTGTCCCTCCACATTTGACTCGTGGAAAGGGTGGACCAACCATGCCTGCTATTGCAGATATCGTCTTTGATGGCGGTTTTGCGGATAAGGCTGAGGCAGAAAGCTTTGGCATCCGTCCTGGCGACACCATCGTGCCAGATAGTTCTGCAATCTTGACAGCCAATGAAAAAAATATCATTTCAAAAGCTTGGGACAACCGCTACGGTGTTCTTATGGTTAGCGAGTTGGCGGAAGCTCTGTCAGGTCAAAAACTCGGAAATGAACTCTATCTGGGTTCTAACGTCCAAGAAGAAGTTGGTCTCCGCGGTGCTCATACATCTACAACCAAGTTTGACCCAGAAGTCTTCCTTGCAGTTGACTGTTCACCAGCAGGTGATGTCTACGGTGGTCAAGGCAAGATTGGAGATGGAACCTTGATTCGTTTCTACGATCCAGGTCACTTGCTTCTCCCAGGAATGAAAGATTTCCTTTTGACAACGGCTGAAGAAGCTGGAATCAAGTACCAATACTACTGTGGTAAAGGCGGAACAGACGCTGGCGCAGCTCATCTGAAAAATGGCGGTGTTCCATCTACAACAATCGGTGTTTGCGCTCGTTATATCCATTCTCACCAAACCCTCTATGCAATGGATGACTTCCTAGAAGCCCAAGCTTTCTTGCAAGCCTTGGTGAAGAAATTGGATCGTTCAACGGTTGATTTGATTAAAAATTATTAAACCATAAGGGAGGTGGTAGGGATGGTAGAACCAAACCTAGAAAGCCTTATAAAAGATCTTTACAATTATGCTCGACATGATTTGAGTGAGGATTTAGTTGCTGCTCTCCTAGAGACTGCTAAAAAACTGCCTACTACAAATGAGCAATTGCTGGCAGTTCGTCTCTCAGGTTTGGTCAATCATGAATTGCTCCTAAATCCCAAACATCCGGCACCTGAGTTGCTCAATTTGGCTCGTTTTATCAAGAGAGAAGAAACCAAGTACAGAGGAACCGCAGTTTCTGCGCTTATGTATGGGGAGATTTTTAAAATGCTTTGATTCCATTGTGGATCAAAGTATTTTTTGGTACGACGGGCATGTCGTGCATCTGAGGTGTAAGTCCTCGGTGGGCACCTGCTACCGGTGAACCCAATAGCGATTCCCAAGCCTGACTATCGTGAGGTAGCGGATTAAAACGGTCTGGAGATAGACCGTTTTAAGTCTGACACTGGAAATAAGAATCGTTAGAGGAAGGGATAGCGAAATCGTGGCTCTACGAACAGGAAGGTGATAGTAAGGCGTATATAGCGGATAAGGGGGCCAGAAACTCTAAAGTCCAAAAAGGTAGTCGTAACCTATATGCGTAAATCACGAGAGTAATTGAATTCGGACTAAGGTTTGTGTGAAAAAGATAAATCTTTCTAGAGTCTAAAGACTCTGCGTCAGATTTCCTATTTTCACTCTAACCTTTTAACGTCCTCATATCTTGTATAAACGAGGAAAGATGTAGGACTTATCCCGTGAGATCTCATGAGCGCTGAAAGCGTAGTAACAAGGAATCATGAGAAGTCAGCCGAGACCATAGTAGTGATGAAACTTCTGTAATGGAAGTGGAACGAAGTGAGGAATCGTCAAACGGTAGGGGATAGGCTGTTTGAAGTGTGCTATGAGAAAGATAGGGTAAGGTGAAATTAATACTCTTCGAAAATCTCTTCAAACCACGTCAGCTTCATCCGTAACCTCAAAGCAGTGCTTTGAGCTGACTTCGTCAGTTCTATCTACAACCTCAAAACACTGTTTTGAGCAGCCTGCGGCTAGCTTCCTAGTTTGCTCTTTGATTTTCATTGAGTATAAATACGAACAAATTGATTGGGAAATTCAAATTGCTTTCTATCAATGTTTTAGAAGATACAGTGCCCTAGTCCAACTTCAATATACTATAGAAGAACAGATGGAAGCAATTATGATTTACTTCTATCTTTAAAATAAATGGTCTGATAGGAAAAACGTGTCTCCTAATAAAATATAGGATAGTACGGATGGAAGGCTTTTGTAGACTGGAGGACGAAGGAGTTTAGAAACTCTCGTTAAAAGTTAGTTGAACCGGAGTATGGTGATGTAAATCATTATCAAAAATTATTTCTAAATCGAAATAGTTGACAGTTGAAAGGACAAGTGTTACAATTATTCTATTCATTTCGATATCGAAATAATTGGAGGTGTTATGAAAGATAGTCATTTGCTAGCCCATCATATTCGTTTGTTGAATGGGCGGATTTTTCAGAAGTTACTGAGCCAAGATCCTGAGGCTCTTTATAGGGGTGAACAGGGTAAGATTTTAGCGGTTTTATGGAATAGTAAAACTGGCTGCGCAACTGCGACAGATATCGCGCTTGCGACTGGGCTTGCGAATAATACGCTGACGACTATGATAAAAAAGCTAGAGGAACAAAAGCTTGTAATTGTTAGTCCGTGTGGAAAAGACAAGCGTAAGAAGTATTTAGTTTTAACGGAGTTAGGCAAGTCCCAGAAAGAAGTGGGGCATCGTGTCAGTCAGAAATTGGATACGATCTTTTACAAAGGATTTTCAGAGGAAGAAATTCGGCAATTTGAAGCCTTTCAAGAAAGAATTTTGGCGAATCTGAAAGAGAAGGCAAAAGAGGATTAAAATAGATCAAATTAGCTGTTTATAAGTAAAGGCCGCTTTCGACTTTGTTTTCCAACTCTTAGGACAAGGAAACTATGTGGTTAGTTATGGTCAGACTCAGATTGATGGCCTTGCTTATGCCCAGTACAATATCTTCCGTTTAGAAAATGGAAAAATTGTAGAGCATTGGGACAATAAGGAAGTCATGCCTAAGGTAGAAGACATGACCAATCGAGGAAAGTTTTAAAATGAGGACAAAGAATGATTGAATACAAAAATGTAGCACTGCGCTACACAGAAAAGGATGTCTTGAGAGATGTCAACTTACAGATTGAGGATGGGGAATTTATGGTTTTAGTTGGGCCATCTGGCTCAGGTAAGACGACCATGATTAAGATGATTAACCGTCTCTTGGAACCGACTGATGGAAATATTTATATGGATGGCAAGCGCATCAAAGACTATGATGAGCGTGAACTTCGTCTGTCTACTGGTTATGTTTTACAGGCCATTGCCCTATTTCCAAATCTAACGGTTGCGGAAAATATTGCCCTGATTCCTGAGATGAAGGGCTGGACTAAGGAAGAAATTGCTCAGAAAACAGAAGAGCTTTTGGGCAAGGTTGGTTTACCAGTAGCTGAGTATGGGCATCGTTTGCCTAGTGAACTATCTGGTGGAGAACAGCAACGGGTTGGTATTGTCCGTGCTATGATTGGTCAGCCTAAGATTCTCCTCATGGATGAGCCTTTTTCGGCTCTTGATGCTATTTCGAGAAAACAGTTGCAAGTTCTGACAAAAGAATTGCATAAAGAGTTTGGGATGACAACGATTTTTGTAACCCATGATACGGATGAAGCTTTGAAATTGGCGGACCGTATTGCTGTTTTGCAGGATGGAGAAATTCGCCAGGTGGCGAATCCCGAGACCATTTTAAAAGCGCCTGCCACAGAATTTGTAGCAGACTTGTTTGGAGGTGGTGTTCATGACTAATTTAATTGCAACTTTTCAGGATCGTTTTAGTGATTGGGTGACAGCCCTATCTCAACATTTGCAGTTGTCACTGTTGACCCTGTTACTAGCTATTTTTATCGCGATTCCCTTGGCTGTTTCTCTTCGCTATCATGAGAAGTTGGCCAACTGGGTCTTGCAGATTGCAGGGATTTTTCAGACTATCCCGTCATTGGCCTTGTTGGGGCTCTTTATTCCCTTGATGGGAATTGGAACCTTGCCGGCTTTGACAGCACTAGTAATTTATGCGATCTTTCCGATTTTACAAAATACCATCACTGGACTCAAGGGAATTGATCCGAGTCTGCAAGAGGCTGGGATTGCCTTTGGGATGACTAGATGGGAGCGACTCAAGAAGTTTGAAATTCCACTGGCTATGCCGGTTATCATGTCTGGGATTCGGACGGCAGCAGTGTTGATTATCGGTACGGCAACCTTGGCTGCCTTGATTGGTGCTGGGGGACTAGGTTCCTTTATCCTTTTGGGAATTGACCGTAATAATGCCAGTCTGATTTTGATTGGGGCCCTTTCTTCAGCAGTGCTTGCCATTGCCTTTAACTTCCTACTAAAAGTGATGGAAAAAGCAAAATTGCGGACGATTTTTTCTGGTTTTGCCTTGGTGACCATATTGCTTGGTTTGTCTTATAGCCCAGCCCTCTTAGCTCAAAAAGAGAAAGAGAACTTGGTCATTGCTGGGAAATTGGGTCCAGAACCAGAAATTTTGGCCAATATGTATAAGCTCCTCATTGAAGAAAATACCAGTATGACTGCGACTGTTAAACCAAATTTTGGGAAAACAAGCTTTCTCTATGAAGCTCTGAAAAAAGGCGATATTGACATCTATCCTGAATTTACAGGAACGGTGACTGAAAGTTTACTTCAGCCATCACCGAAAGTGAGTCATGAGCCAGAGCAGGTTTATGATGTAGCGCGTGATGGTATTGCCAAACAGGATCATCTAGCCTATCTCAAACCCATGTCTTATCAAAATACCTATGCTGTAGCTGTTCCGAAAAAGATTGCTCAAGAATATGGCTTGAAGACCATTTCGGACTTGAAAAAAGTGGAAGGGCAGCTGAAGGCAGGTTTTACTCTCGAGTTTAATGACCGTGAAGACGGAAATAAGGGCTTGCAGTCAATGTATGGTCTCAATCTTAATGTGGCGACCATGGAGCCAGCCCTTCGCTATCAGGCAATTCAGTCAGGTGATATTCAAATCACGGATGCCTATTCAACCGATGCAGAGTTGGCACGTTATGATTTACAGGTATTGGACGATGACAAACAACTCTTCCCACCTTATCAAGGGGCTCCACTGATGAAAGAAGCTCTTCTCAAGAAACATCCAGAGTTGGAAACAGTTCTCAATAAATTGGCTGGTAAAATTACTGAAAGCCAGATGAGCCAGCTCAACTATCAAGTCGGTGTTGAAGGCAAGTCAGCAGAACAAGTAGCCAAGGAATTTCTACAAGAACAAGGTTTGTTGAAGAAATGATGGGGTAGAGACTTTAAACATACTGAACTCAACTTCCTTAAACGACTAGATAAAAGAATGCTCAGACAATTTCGTCTGGGCTTTTTTGATGTGAGAATGACTGAATGTCACTTAAAATGGAAAGAAAGAGAAAATTTTCATGATTTTCTAAAATTTTACTGTAAAGACAGTTGACTATTCATAAAATAGGTGTATAATATTTTGTGAACTACTTAACAAATAAGGGGTTTCAGCTCATGTCGACTAAGGTTAGAAATCTTGTGTATAGGCAGTTCATTATCTAATAGAGCGTTGCGTCCGAAAGTCTATCCAGACACGGCTCTTTAAAAACAAAAGGAGAAATGATGCATACTTATTTGCAAAAGAAAATTGAAAATATCAAAACAACCCTAGGTGAAATGTCAGGTGGTTACCGTCGTATGGTTGCGGCTATGGCTGATTTAGGATTTTCAGGAACTATGAAGGCTATCTGGGATGACCTCTTTGCCCATCGTAGTTTTGCCCAGTGGATTTATTTGCTGGTTTTAGGAAGTTTTCCTCTCTGGCTGGAGTTGGTTTACGAACATCGTATTGTTGACTGGATTGGGATGATTTGTAGCTTGACAGGGATTATCTGTGTAATCTTTGTATCGGAAGGTCGAGCAAGTAATTATCTTTTTGGCTTGATTAACTCTGTTATTTACCTTATTTTGGCCCTACAGAAAGGCTTTTATGGTGAGGTGCTGACGACACTTTACTTCACAGTCATGCAGCCAATTGGACTTCTAGTTTGGATTTATCAGGCACAGTTTAAGAAGGAAAAGCAGGAGTTTGTCGCGCGTAAACTGGACGGCAAGGGCTGGACAAAGTATCTTTCCATTAGTGTGCTTTGGTGGTTGGCCTTTGGCTTCATTTATCAGTCTATTGGTGCCAATCGTCCCTATCGTGATTCAATCACAGATGCAACCAATGGGGTAGGGCAAATCCTCATGACAGCTGTTTACCGTGAACAGTGGATATTCTGGGCGGCTACCAATGTCTTTTCAATCTATCTCTGGTGGGGAGAAAGCCTGCAAATTCAAGGTAAATATCTAATTTATCTCATTAACAGTCTAGTTGGTTGGTATCAATGGAGCAAGGCAGCTAAGCAGAATACTGATTTACTTAACTAGGAAAAGATGTTTGAAAGTGCTGTTTTGAGATTTCGATTAAAACAGATATAGTTGATAATCAAGGATTTATAGTATGAAAAAGAGGATCGGCGGGTCCTCTTTTGTTGTTGAAAAGATAAAAAACTCAGTAACCTAGAAATAAGACAACTGAGCTTTACTCTATATTCAATTTTTAGGAATGAGAAGGTCTAGATAAAATTGGACAACTTCCTGGTCTGTGAAATCTTGACCTTTTTTGAGCCACCAGGTCAATGTCTCGATAAAGTTGGACACGACCAAGTGTTGGAGGTAAGAAGTAGGTAGACTTGGGTGAGTTTGCTTCAAATCAGCAGCCAGCATGGGATAGACGTGGTGCTCAAGCTCTCTCTGTAGTTGACGGAGGAAATAGTCATTTTTGGAGAATAGTAGACTGGTGATATGGTCTTGGTTTTTCTGAAAATGCAGAAAGAGGTGGGCTAGGTAATCTTCGGTTGAAATGGCTTGCTCTCTTTCAAAAAGATGATGGAAGAGGTAGCGGCAGAGCTGGTCCAGAAGAAGCTCCTTACTCTCATAGTGACAGTAAAAGGTGGATCGTCCCACATCTGCGAGATCAATGATATCCTGAACAGTAGTGGCCTCGTAACCCTTAGCATTCAAAAGTTGTATAAAAGCTTGATAGATGGCTTTTTTGGTTTTGCTGATACGGCGGTCAATGTTAGTCATATGGACACTTAAGGCAAATTGTTCAGAACTGAATAAAGCTGACGTTTTGCTTCTATCCTTTCTTTGAGTTTTAGTGGATAATGATAATGAACAAGGTGTTCATAAATCTATTATAACAAAGGAATGAGAAATATGAAGGCAAAATATGCTGTTTGGGTGGCTTTTTTCTTAAATTTGACTTATGCCATTGTTGAGTTTATTGCAGGTGGAGTATTTGGTTCTAGCGCTGTTCTTGCTGACTCTGTGCATGACTTGGGAGATGCGATTGCAATTGGAATATCAGCTTTTCTAGAAACAATCTCCAATCGTGAAGAAGACAATCAGTACACCTTGGGCTATAAGCGGTTTAGCCTGCTAGGAGCCTTGGTAACAGCTGTGATTCTCGTAACGGGCTCTGTTCTAGTCATTTTGGAAAATGTCACGAAGATTTTGCATCCGCAACCAGTCAATGATGAGGGGATTCTCTGGTTAGGAATTATTGCGATTACTATCAATCTGTTAGCGAGTCTGGTGGTTGGTAAGGGAAAGACAAAGAATGAGTCTATTCTGAGTTTGCATTTTCTGGAAGATACGCTAGGGTGGGTAGCTGTTATCCTGATGGCGATTGTTCTTCGATTTACGGACTGGTATATCCTAGATCCTCTTTTGTCCCTTGTCATTTCTTTCTTTATTCTTTCAAAAACCCTTCCACGTTTTTGGTCTACACTCAAGATTTTCTTGGATGCTGTGCCAGAAGGTCTTGATATCAAGCAAGTAAAGAGTGGCCTGGAGCGATTGGACAATGTGGCCAGCCTTAATCAGCTTAATCTCTGGACTATGGATGCTTTGGAAAAAAATGCCATTGTCCATGTTTGTCTAAAAGAAATGGAACATATGGAAACTTGTAAAGAGTCTATTCGAATTTTCCTAAAAGATTGTGGTTTTCAAAATATTACCATTGAAATTGATGCTGACCTAGAAACTCACCAAACCCATAAGCGAAAGGTGTGTGACTTGGAACGGAGTTATGAGCATCAACATTAGAAAAAAGTGAAAAATACTTGGGTACTATCTTATTTGGAATAGAGTAATTTCTTTATTATTTAAATATTTCAAAAATTGGTAAGAGAAGAGCATTGTATAAACTCCAGATATATGATTGTTAATGATAAAAATTTTTCGATTAGGTGCAAAATGCTTGACTTGGAGTCAACTCAAAGTTATATAATAAGATAAGTGAGTTAGAGTAGCTTAAACTCAGTGAATGAAAGGAGAGGAGGTTAGCCTATGAATATTAAATCTGCCAGTGATTTGTTGGGAATTTCAGCGGATACGATTCGGTATTATGAACGGGTTGGTCTTGTGCCACCGATTACTCGTACTGCAACTGGGATTCGTGATTTTCAAGATCAGGATATAGAAGCGCTGGAATTTATTAAGTGTTTTCGTTCGACAGGTATCTCTGTAGACAGTTTAGTTGACTATATGTCGCTCTACCAAAAGGGGGATGAAACGCGAGAGGAGAGGCTTGGTATTTTAGAAGAGGAAAAGAAAAAATTAGAGGAGCGCTTGTCTCAGTTACAGACGGCTTTAAATCGCTTAAATCTCAAAATTAAACTTTATAAGGAAGGAAAATTTTAAATGAAATCAGCAGTATATACAAAGGCAGGTCAGGTTGGACTTGCTAGCATTGAACGTCCGCAAATAATAGAAGCGGATGATGTGATTATTCGTGTGGTTCGTGCGTGCGTTTGTGGTTCAGATTTATGGAGGTACCGTAATCCAGAAACGAAAGCTGGACACAAAAATAGTGGACACGAAGCGATTGGGATTGTTGAAGAAGCTGGGGAAGCCATTACGACGGTGAAACCAGGTGATTTTGTGATTGTCCCTTTTACACATGGATGTGGTGAGTGTGATGCCTGTCTTGCTGGATTTGACGGTTCTTGCGACAATCATATTGGCAATAATTTGGGGGGTGATTTTCAGGCAGAATATATTCGCTTCCACTATGCAAACTGGGCGCTGGTTAAAATCCCTGGTCAACCTTCTGACTATACAGAAGGGATGCTCAAGTCCCTTTTGACTCTTGCAGATGTCATGCCGACAGGCTATCATGCGGCGCGTGTTGCAAATGTTCAAAAAGGGGACAAGGTTGTTGTTATCGGTGATGGGGCTGTTGGTCAATGTGCTGTCATCGCGGCTAAGATGCGTGGAGCATCACAAATTATCCTTATGAGCCGTCATGAAGACCGTCAAAAGATGGCTATGGAGTCAGGTGCGACAGCTGTTGTTGCAGAACGTGGTCAAGAAGGAATTACCAAGGTGCGTGAAATCCTCGGTGGAGGAGCAGACGCAGCACTTGAATGTGTTGGTACGGAGGCTGCTATAGAACAGGCGCTAGGTGTTCTTCATAATGGAGGGCGTATGGGCTTTGTAGGAGTCCCACACTATAATAATCGTGCTCTTGGTTCGACATTTATGCAAAATATCTCTGTAGCAGGTGGGGCAGCTTCTGCTACAACATACGATAAGCAATTTTTACTAAAAGCCGTCCTTGATGGTGATATCAATCCAGGTCGCGTCTTTACTTCAAGTTATAAACTGGAAGATATCGACCAAGCCTACAAAGATATGGATGAACGTAAGACAATTAAGTCTATGATTGTAATCGAATAAAAAACGAATAGGAGTTTTAGAACTCTATTCGTTTTTTATGTTATCCTATTCTTGATTTAGGGTACTTTCTCTTAATGTCAGTTTGGTTCCCAACATGGTCAGGCTAGGTATTTTCCGACCGTGGAGTACTTCTTTGTTAAGAATATCCATACCTGCTCGCCCCATTTCTTCAGTATAAACTGTGATGCTGGAGAGGGGAGGATAAACCTGCTTGGTCAGGCTGGTGTCGTTAAAGGAAATGAGGCTGACACGGTCTGGTAGGCTGATTCCAGCTTCTTGGAGCGCACGAAGGGCACCGATGGCTAAACTATCGCTGGCTGCGAAAAATGCTGGTGGGAGTTGGTCTCCCAAGCTCTGAATGGCTTCCTTCATCAAGTCATAGCCAGACTGGGCAGTAAAGTTTCCTTGAAAGACCAGTTCATCATGATAGATTCCTTTTGCTTGACTGTAGTTTCTGAAATTTTCCAGCCGCTTATCCTTAATGATTTCTTCTTGGTCAGTTGTTTCTTCAAGGCCTGTTAGAATCCCGATACGGTCCATTCCTTGGCTGAGGAAATAATCGACAACCTGTTTCATGGCAGTGTAAAAGTCCGTAATAATACAAGTATGCCCCAGAGAAAGTGTATCACTGTCTAGAAAGACCAGGGGTTTTTGGTATTCTTCAAAGGCAGAAATCTGAGCTCGGCTAAATTTTCCAATGCAGAGAATCCCAATCACTTCCTCGCTTAAGGTAAAAGGATGGTCATTAAAATAGCGCAAGATATCATAGTCCAACTCTTGGGCTCTTTTTTCTATTCCTAGGCGAATCTGGTAGTAGTAGAGGTCGTCCAGCTCCCCTTGTTCGCTGACCCATTGGATAATGGCAATCTTTTGCTTGGGTTTGTGGGACTCGCCTGTCTTGAGGTGCTTGGTGTAGCCCAGCTCTTCAGCAACGGTTAAAATACGGTGTCTGGTTTCTTCTGTAACAGATAGGATCTGGTCGCGGTTGAGGACACGGGATACGGTCGCGATAGAGACAGAGGCTAGCTGTGCAATGTCTTTTAAGGTAGCCATAAATCCTCCTTGATTAGGTTAGTATATCATATTTTTCTGCTTTTTACTGATATTTTAGTAAAATTTTAGTAAAAAGGATTGACCTTGGGAAATTCCTTGGATACAATAGAAAGAAAACGATTACACGTTAAGATGGCTTAACGGACAGTCAAAGGAGAATTCATATGGCACAAGATCTTACTGCAGAAGCTCTTCGTAAAGACTTTCTTGCTGTTTTTGGTCAAGAAGCAGACCAAACCTTCTTTTCACCAGGCCGTATTAATTTGATTGGTGAACACACAGACTACAACGGTGGGCACGTTTTTCCTGCTGCTATTTCCTTGGGAACTTACGGTGCAGCTCGTAAGCGTGACGACCAAGTCTTGCGTTTCTACTCAGCTAACTTTGAGGACAAGGGCATTATCGAAGTGCCTCTCGCTGACCTCAAGTTTGAAAAAGAGCACAACTGGACCAATTATCCAAAAGGTGTCCTTCATTTCTTGCAAGAAGCTGGGCACGTGATTGACAAAGGTTTTGATTTTTATGTTTATGGGAATATCCCAAATGGTGCTGGCTTGTCTTCTTCAGCATCCTTGGAGCTCTTGACAGGAGTCGTGGCAGAGCATCTCTTTGATTTAAAATTAGAGCGTCTCGATTTGGTTAAAATCGGAAAACAAACAGAAAACAACTTTATCGGAGTCAACTCTGGTATCATGGACCAGTTTGCTATTGGTATGGGGGCCGATCAACGTGCTATTTACCTTGATACCAACACCTTAGAGTATGATTTGGTGCCACTTGATTTGAAGGACAATGTCGTTGTTATCATGAACACTAACAAACGCCGTGAATTGGCGGATTCTAAATATAATGAACGCCGTGCTGAGTGTGAAAAAGCAGTGGAAGAATTGCAAGTTGCCTTAGATATTCAGACCTTGGGTGAATTGGACGAGTGGGCCTTTGATCAATACAGCTATCTGATTAAAGATGAAAATCGTTTGAAACGTGCTCGCCATGCTGTGCTTGAAAACCAACGTACCCTTAAAGCTCAAGCAGCCCTTCAAGCAGGAGATTTGGAAACATTTGGTCGTTTGATGAATGCTTCTCACGTTTCTCTTGAGCATGATTATGAAGTAACTGGTTTGGAATTGGATACTCTTGTTCACACAGCTTGGGCACAAGAAGGAGTTCTCGGTGCTCGCATGACAGGGGCAGGTTTTGGCGGCTGTGCCATTGCCTTGGTGCAAAAAGATGCTGTTGAGGCCTGTTGGCAAACACTACGAGGAAGTAGTTGGCTACGCTCCAAGCTTCTATATCGCCGAAGTTGCAGGTGGCACTCGCGTCCTTGACTAGTCAAAAGGAGGCTCTATAGTGACCTTAGTAGATAAATTTGTAACACATGTCATTTCTGAAAGTTCATTTGAGGAAATGGATCGAATCTACCTGATCAATCGTGTCTTGGCACGAGTGGGAGACGGTGTTTTGGAAGTTGAGACCAATCTGGATAAATTGATTGACCTCAAGGACCAGCTGGTTGAGGAAGCCGTTCGATTAGAGACGATTGAGGATAGTCAGACTGCGCGTGAGATCCTTGGTGCTGAACTGATGGACTTGGTGACCCCTTGTCCGAGTCAGGTCAATCGTGACTTCTGGACAATCTATGGCCAATCTCCTGAGCAAGCGATAGCGGATTTCTACCAACTCAGTCAGAAGAATGACTACATCAAACTCAAGGCTATTGCTAAAAATATCGCTTATCGTGTTCCATCTGATTACGGAGAGCTTGAAATTACCATCAATCTCTCTAAGCCTGAAAAGGATCCCAAAGAGATTGCGGCAGTCAAGTTGGTGCAAGCTAGTAATTATCCTCAGTGTCAACTTTGTTTAGAGAATGAGGGCTACCATGGTCGAGTTAACCACCCAGCTCGCAGCAACCACCGTATTATCCGTTTTGAAATGGCTGGTCAGGAGTGGGGCTTCCAGTATTCGCCCTATGCTTACTTTAATGAGCATTGTATTTTCTTAGATGACCAGCATCGTCCCATGGCCATTAGTCGTCAGAGCTTTGAACGTCTGCTTGCTATCGTAGAGCAGTTTCCAGGATATTTTGCAGGCTCTAATGCCGACTTGCCGATTGTGGGTGGCTCTATTCTGACTCATGACCATTATCAGGGAGGCCGTCACGTTTTCCCTATGGAATTGGCTCCCTTGCAAAAGGTCTTCCGATTTGCTGGTTTTGAGCAGGTCAAGGCTGGGATTGTCAAATGGCCAATGTCAGTGTTGCGTTTGACTTCGGATTTCAAAGAAGATTTGATCAACTTGGCTGACAAGATTTTGCAGGAATGGCGCCAGTATTCAGATCCTGCAGTGCAGATTTTGGCAGAAACAGACGGAACACCACACCATACCATTACACCAATTGCTCGTAAACGCAATGGACAATTTGAGTTGGACTTGGTCTTGAGGGACAATCAGACTTCTGCAGAACATCCTGATGGCATCTATCATCCTCACAAGGATGTCCAACATATCAAGAAGGAAAATATCGGCTTGATTGAGGTCATGGGCTTGGCAATCTTGCCACCACGTCTGAAAGAAGAAGTGGAGCAAGTCGCTAGCTATCTTGTAGGAGAAGCTGTTACAGTTGCCGACTATCATCAGGAGTGGGCAGACCAACTCAAATCCCAACATCCAGACCTAACAGATAAAGAAAAAGCCTTTGAAATCGTCAAGGACTCTGTTGGTGCTATCTTTGCGCGTGTACTTGAGGATGCAGGTGTCTACAAGCAAACAGAACAGGGACAGGCAGCCTTTATGCGCTTTGTAGAACAGGTCGAAATTTTGCCAGACTAGGAGACTTCTCCTTGCACAGTACTATAAAAAGTAGTATCATAGTGTCGTTTGAACTATCAGGAGGAAATGATGAAAGATTTTCACTTTGATGCTATATCAGCTTTTGAAAATTATGAAATTAAAGAGATGAAAGATGGTCACGTTGTGGTGACCACAAAAGTAGTGGACTCGTCGCTCAACTACTATGGCTATGCCCATGGTGGCTATCTCTTTACCCTTTGCGACCAGATTAGTGGTTTGGTGCTCATTTCGCTAGGACTAGACGTAGTGACGCTTCAGTCCTCTATCAACTATCTCAAGGCAGGAAAACTAGACGATGTGCTGACTATTATAGTTGCTTAGTTTCAAACAAGCATGTTATAATAAAGCTATGGCATATAGTACAGATTTTAAACAGCGAGCATTAGATTACATCAAAGAGGGGCACAGCCATGTCGAGGCAGCCAAGGTTTTTGATGTTGGCGTCAGAACTCTCTTCACGTGGGAAAAGAACTTACGT
>NZ_VMMV01000047.1:0-10578 GCF_013277375.1 Streptococcus sp. 3613 | reverse complement strand
GGTGTTGTTACATCCACTGTTACTGGGACATCAATCGTTGAACCATCTGGATAGGTAACAGTTACAATACCTGGCTTGTCACCTGGTGTAGAAGTGTCTGGTGTCGTCTTCCATTTGTAATCTGTGCCATTTGGAAGGTCACCATTATTACCAATACTGTTCTTAGCATTCGGTTGCTCCTTAAGCCCAACTGTTTGAGTTTTGGCTGTTGGAACAATATTTGTTGCCTCCTTAATTGGGCTTGGTTCTGACACAACATTATCTTGTCCTGGTGTTTGAACAGTTGTTTTAGCTGTAATATTTCCTACTGGAACCTTACCTGTGATGATTGCAGTTGCTTTCCCATTTGTTACAGTTCCTGTACCAATAACAGTTGTTTCATCTGGACCATAAAGAGTCACGATTGAACCATCTTTAACTCCCTCTCCAACAGAAACAGTTACTGGGACATTTTCTTGATTAGACTTACCTGTTAAATCCGTTTCAATCATTGGAGCTTTTGGTTTAACAATAACGGTTACTTGTGGATTAGATTCTGCTACTGATTTATCAGTATGAGTTGCTGTTGCTGTGTACTTAAAGACACCTGCTGTATCTTGAACAACTTTAGGCGTTGTCCCTTTCCAACCCCATTCTACACCATTTCCACGTCCTTTTGGTGCATTTGTGTATTGGTTAGAATCTACACGTCCCTTCCATGTCTTTAATGAATCTCCAACTGTAACAGTTACTGTCTGACCTTCCAGTGGATGCTGACTAGCTAAGTCTTTTCCTACATGAACAGGGACATCAATATTCTCAGTTGATTTATCTGGATATGTGATTTTTACAACTGCTTTTTTATCTGTTCCTGCAGTATTGGTTTCAGGTTTTGAAACTACTTCAAAGATGGTTCCATTTGGGAATGCTGGTGTACCAGGTTTAGCAATGACTTTTCCTTTAACCTCATCATCTGTGATAGTATGATTAAATGGCACAGTCAGTGTATTTGCTGCTGGAGTATACTTTTCTGCCTGTTCATGTACATCAAAAACAAAGAATCCTGTTGTGGTGTTGGTTCCGTCTGTTGAAATTGCACGGCCAGTATACTTACCTTTTGCAACACCTAAACCAACTGTTCCTGTT
This sequence comes from Streptococcus sp. 3613, assembly GCF_013277375.1. Classification (NCBI taxonomy): domain Bacteria; kingdom Bacillati; phylum Bacillota; class Bacilli; order Lactobacillales; family Streptococcaceae; genus Streptococcus; species Streptococcus sp. 3613. Next base: position 9,453 of record NZ_VMMV01000047.1, on the reverse strand, counting down.
ACATTTTGTCCTAATGGCGAACCTTCTGTTGCCGTACCACTGACAGGTGTAAAGTTAAAACCACTTTGTAAGTTTTCCGTTTTGAAGTTCGTCACCTTTCCACTATCATCTGTAGTGATAAGACGTGTATTTACTGCATCACCACGGTATAGTGGAATAACTATATTTTGTCCTTCTGCATGAGTTTTTCCTAACTCCACTTTGCTACCATCGTCTTTAGCCCAGTAGATTTTTGGTGGAGTTGTATCACGAACCACTACTGGAACTGTTACTTCATCTGTTGATTTATCAGAGTAAGTCACAATAACTGTAGCTGTTTTGTTACCTGTTGTATCTGTATCAGGTTTTTGTTTAACACTTAACGTCGCATTACTTGGATAATTTTTAACTTTTGCTTTAATTGCTTCATCTGTTAATTCTTGTTTGATTCCAATTTCAAGAGTTTCTGCTGTTGGATTGTGTTTTTCATTTTCTTTCGTGGCTGGTACAACTTTTACTTTTACTGTCTTAGAAATTTCGTGACCAGCATCATCAGTTGCCTTAACGGTAACTGTTTTTTCTCCAATATCAGTTTCCTGTGCCGCTCCAAGGTCAATAGATAGTGTCTTTTGTTTATCAGTATTTACTGAATAGATCGTTTGTTGCGTAAATAGATGATTAGGATATTTTGTAAATATATCTGAAAAGCCTAAATTCACCTTAGTATCATCTTGTCCATTTACATTAAATAAGATTTTCTCACCAACTTTTACAGTTTGTTCTGCTGGTGTAACAGTCAATGTAGGTGGCTGTGTATCTGGTTTAGGGGTTGGAGTAACAGGATTACTACGATCAGAAGTTACTGTTCCACCATTATTCACAACTGTTTCAGCCGTAATAGGATTTCCTGGTAGAGCTTCTGCAACAGTAACAGTAGCTGTCTGTCCGTTAGTTGTTCCAGTTCCGATAACTGTATTCCCATCATAAAGCTTAACTGTTGAACCGTTTGGTACTCCGTTTCCAACATTTACAGTAATTTGTTGATTTGGTAAGCCTTTTTTGTTGGCAACATCTGTTGTAATAGCTGGTTTTTTTGGTTTAACAATTAATGTAACTGTTCCATCTGAACCAGAACCGGCGTCAGTTGATTTAGAACCGTCTTTATAAGTGGCAATAGAAATATACTTGAATACTCCGGCTTGTGCTGTACTTGGCAATTTATCACCTGCCCAAGTCCAGTTCATACCTGGAGGGAAAGTCCCACCATTTTTATGTTTAACATAACCTGAAGATACAGGGTTGCTTGAATCTCCTTCGTCATCTCCTACTGTTTTTGTAACTGTTAAACCTTGAATTGGGTCTTTTGGTGCCTCTGGATCACTTTGTAAACGCGCACCCTTTGCCCCCACAATATATGACTGCTGAGTAGTAGGTCCCTTGGTTACTGATGCTGCAAAAACATGACCGTATTGAGTTGCTTCTTCAAAAGTTACATCATCTCTAAGTTTAATCTTAGCATGCATGTGCATAGCATAATCTGTACTATTGTTACGAACATCGACTCCTAAAAAATAAGAATATCTAGGATAGTTTCCATTTTTATCTTTTGTAAGTAGATTTAAATCACTATCATCTTGGTTATGTTTAAATACTTCCCATAATTGCTTGCTGTTACCTGTTACACCTGAATTAGGATCATAAAATGTACGTCTATCATCATCAAAAATACGTTCTTTCTGATGCGCTGGACTCGTGATTACCGCAGTATTTCCTTTTTGGGTAAATCCTTGACCCCCATCAGAAAGCCTTCTACCACCAGTATTACTGTATCGTGTGAATCTTAGGTCTTTTATTGTATTAGACTTATAAGTTCCATTACTGTTAAGATCCATGATATTAAAAGGTCCTAGGAAATAATAGTGTTGTTGATAAGAACTCCTAACCATCCTATGACCATCGTTATTGAAGTAGACATCATAGACAATCCATTTCCCTTCATTATCTTGCACATAGGTTGCCTTAATATCAGTCTTATTTTTGGTAAACTCAGGTTCATCATTCCTTTTTTTGTTTCCACTATTCTCTTCCGGGTCAACAGAAGCGTAATATCTGACATTTGCTAAAGCACCTTCGTTAACAGTATTCGGGACAGATTCCAGAGCCCTCCTAGATCTTCTTCTAGGTTTGTTTTCTGATCCAGATGCAGAAGCAGCCCTGTCTGTGCCCTCCTCCTTAGGGTCGCTCGTTTCAGAAGAAGAACTCTTATCCGCTGATTCACTTCCCTGCGGCTGACTTTCTTCTTTAGAAGAACTTGATAAGACTGCCAAGTCCTTTTCCAACTTCTCAGCAAGACTGTCAAGCTCCCCTTGACCTGCATCAGCACGGGCTAATAATTCTTTCCCTTTTTGAAGTCGCTCCTTAATAGGACTTACAACTGAAGAATCGTGCTTCGAGTCGGTAGAAAGAAGAGCACTTACCTCTTCCACTAGCTTGCTCAAGCGGCTGTTATCAACTGTAGCAGCTTTCTCTTCAGCAGGTTGAGCTTCGTTATTTGCTGAAGGCTCACTGGCTATTTCGGCTTGATTTTCATCCCTTTCCTGCCCTGCTTCAGACGACTGCTCCCCATCTTTCGGGCTAGCTAGACCAGTAGTCGATGACGACGTGTTTTGGCTTGGGCTATCTGCACTCACAACGTTGGCCCCCATAAACATAAGAGCCGCAACCGCAACAGAAGCTGCACCAAAGCTATATTTACGAATAGAGAAGCGCAAGACTTTTTCGCGTTGATGGCGCTTTACCCTACTGAGTGAATTCGATTTATCTTCCATGTTACCTCCTTAAGAAGACTAATGATATAATAAAAAATAAGTTTCCCAACTCCCACTCCTTCAGAGAGTGAAGCTAGAAACAGCACCGTGATTCTTACTAGTGAGTAAATGATAGGAGATGATACGAGGTCACCCTTAAGCCTCAAGTAACTATAATATCACAGCTATCACAGCTATCACAGCTATCACAGCTATCACAGCTATCACAGCTATCACAGCTATCACAGCTATCACAGCTATCACAGCTATCACAGCTATCACAGCTACATTATACCACTTTGATAAAATTAGTCAACACTTATCCTGACACTTTTATCATTTTTTTCATCGCTGAATCTCACTGAAAGTTCTATAAGGAAGTTAGCCATCCATCCCTCCTAAAAATGAGATGGTTCAACTTGAGATGGTTCAACTATAGTGAAATGAAATAAGAACAGGACAAATCGGTCAGGACAGTCAAATCGATTTCTAACAATGTTTTAGAAGTAGAGGTGTCCTATTCTCGTTTCAATCTACTATAGCTTATGACGAGCCCTTCCTTTACCAGACAGATCTATAGCGAAAGGAAATAAAAACGCAACAGATTGATTAGGAAATGCAAAGCAATTTCTAAAACTGTTTTAGCAGTCGCTATCTACTTTCCTAGCTTCAAGCTACTCTATCTTTGACACCGGGTCCATCTACTCTTACCCCTATTTTTAAGCACAATAAAAGCCAGTAGACTCGAGTTCCTACTGACTTTCCTTCTCCGTGGTTTGGACTAGGCAGCCAAAACGTTGCGTCCTTTACGACGACGAGCTGCCAATACGCGACGACCATTTTTAGTTGACATACGGTTACGGAATCCGTGTTTGCGCGCACGACGAAGTTTACTTGGTTGATAAGTACGTTTCACGATGAATACCTCCTCATAGATTTTGTATTCGTTTAGCCGGCTATAAAGTGATCAGTTACTAAACATACTTTACCATTCTATCTGATTCTGTCACTTTTGTCAATAGCTCTAAGCAATTGTTTCCAGCTTTTTCTCATGTAAGCCCTATCTGCGATACTGTTTTAAGAAACGAGTCATCTTTTCTTGGATTTGGGCTAGTTCCTCGACACGAGGAAGGTAAACGATACGGAAGTGGTCTGGTTCCTGCCAGTTAAAACCGCGACCATGAACCAAGAGCACCTTTTCCTGCTTCAAGAAATCAAGGACAAACTGCTCATCATCATCGATACGGTACATATTGCGGTCGATTTTGGGGAAGATATAGAGACCCGCCTTGGGTTTAACGGCAGATAAACCTGGAATATCCTGAATGGCATGGTAGATGAAGTTTCTTTGCTCGTAGATTCGTCCACCAGGAAGGAGTAATTCATCGACTGATTGGTGACCACCCAAGGAGGTTTGGACGACTTGTTGGGCCAAAACGTTAGAGCAAAGGCGCATATTGGACAGCATATTGAGCCCTTCGATATAGCCCTTAACATGTGTCTTAGGACCAGACAGAACCATCCAACCCACACGGAAACCAGCGATACGATGCGATTTTGACAGACCATTCATGCTGACACAGAAGAGATCCGGTGCCAGACTCGCCACAGGCGTATGCACATGCCCATCCATGACCATGCGATCATAGATCTCATCCGCAAAGATGATCAAGTCGTTTTGACGGGCAATCTCAATAATCTCCAGCAAGAGTTCCTTCGGATAAAGGGCTCCAGTTGGGTTGTTTGGATTGATAAGGACGATTGCCTTGGTATTGGAAGTGATTTTTGACTTGATATCCGCAATATCAGGGTACCATTCTGCAGCTTCATCACAGATATAGTGAACGGCATTTCCCCCAGCTAGGCTGACAGCCGCTGTCCAGAGAGGATAGTCGGGCATAGGCACCAAGACCTCATCTCCATTGTCCAAAAGCCCCTGCATGGACATGACGATCAGCTCACTGACACCATTTCCAAGGTAAATATCATCCATAGCCACATTGGGGAATTTCTTCAATTGGCAGTACTGCATGATGGCCTTACGGGCTGAAAAAATCCCTTTGGAGTCAGAATAGCCTTCACTATCACGCGCATTCATAATCAAGTCATGGATGACCTCGTCTGGCGCTGTAAAGCCAAATTCTGCTGGATTTCCTGTGTTCAGACGTAAAATCTTTTCTCCATTTGCTCGCATCCGCATGGCTTCTTCCAAAACCGGACCACGGATATCATAAGCAACATGCTCTAACTTACTAGACTTGTTATATTCTTTCATCTTGTTTCCTCCATTCATCAGACTAGTAACATTATACCACTAGAAAAAGAATGCGACAAGTTTGCTGGAAGCTGTTACTAGATTTATATAGAAGAAAATCCTCGCTAAAAGCGAGGAAATAGAGGAGAGTTTAAAGAGAATAACTATCCACCATAATTTCTCATAGTAGAAAATAAGGTATAGGCTGCAGATGCATATAATCTCCCATCTGGAGATAATACGTCACTATCAAGAATAGCTTTTAACTGTTTGATAAATCGTTTATCACAATCAATATTCCAATATCCATTATCTCTATAACAAATATCGTGATCTTTACATGCCCAGTCTAAAATATCAATTGCATTCCCATTTCTATCATCCATTGTATGACCTGGACCACACCAATTACCATAAGTAGGAATCAAACCTCTTCTTATTCTTTTTATTACTTTATTATGAGATAGCTTCTGATTTTTATAACTTATAGCGAGTTCATTCACCATTTCTGCAAGAGTTATTGTTTCTTTATTTTCATTCTGTTCTTCCATAATATCCGTCCGAATAAAAGGAATATTCGATTCATCTAATTCAGTGTATTTTTTCAAAATAGTAATTGATTGATCTATATTATTGGAATTTTCCTGAGCTACAACAGGAATAACCATTCCAAAAGTAAACAATACAAACATCATTGTAATTATATATTTAGAACATCTCATATCAACACCTCAACTAATTTCTACATACCAAAAGATAAACCTAGAAAAAGCAAGCCTAAAAAGGAGTCATAGAGAAGATTGAACATGAGGAAAAGCCCCCATATCATCAAGTAATCCCAGCGACCACTTCTTTTAGCGACTAGGAATAATACCAAATGGTAGAGTAAATGAAAGACTAAAAAGCCAACAAAACCTGGATAAAGAAACGGTACCAAACTCTCTAATTGCCAGATCATGGTCACTTCTACCAAGACTGAAACTAGGATGATTCCATAATAAAGGAAATTTGAATTTTTTGATTCTTGAAAAGAGTTTTTCATCATTCTCCCTCCCTTCACTTCTTTCCTGCTATCCTTTCTTTTATTTTATCATATATTTATATAGATTTTAAGCGCTAACATTCTTTTGAAAAATACTTTTTTTGCTTTACTTCTATAGTGAAAAGTTTTACAATGATAGTAAGAAAATTTCAGGAGGTTTCATTATGGCACAACGTTACCAAAATATCATGGTCGCAATCGATGGTTCTAAAGAAGCAGACTTGGCTTTTGTCAAGGGAGTTCATTCTGCTCTACGAAACGACGCTAAACTCACCATCGCCCATGTCATTGACACACGCGCTCTCCAAAGCGTATCCACCTTTGATGCTGAAGTTTACGAACAACTCCAAGTCGACGCTGAAAGTCTGATGAAAGAGTACGAAAAACGTGCTAAAGATGCTGGTGTGGCCGATGTTCATATCGTCATTGAAATGGGAAATCCAAAGACCCTACTGGCACGTACTATTCCCGATGCTGAGGAAGTGGACCTCATCCTCCTTGGCGCAACCGGTCTCAACGCCTTTGAACGCCTCTTAGTCGGCTCTTCATCTGAATACATCCTCCGCCATGCTAAGGTCGATTTGCTGGTTGTGAGAGAACAAGAAAAAACCTTATAATCACAAAGAAAAGGAGCTCAGCGCTCCTTTTTGTTTACTATTTATACTCTTCGAAAATCTCTTCAAACCACGTCAACTTCCATCTGCAACCTCAAAAACATGTTTTGAGCTGACTTCNNTTCATTGAGTATTATTTCTCTCTTTATGACGCTCATAAGCCTTGAGCTGGCGCTGCAGTTCCTTTTTAATAGCAGGTTCTGGAGCATATTTTTCTTCCCAATCATCTGGTTTTAAGATTTTGTGGGTCACTGGATCAAAATGAGCCTTGCCATCTGGAAAAATTTTCCCCATATTAGCCTGATGGACAATGTCAAAAATACGTTCTGGATCCACCCCCATCAAGACAAAACTACCGTAGGTGAAATAAAGCGTGTCAATCAAGGCATCCACCTGACCTATCAAATCTTGCTGAGCAGGCGTCTTCTTAGCTACTTTATCTGCTGCCTTATCAAGAGCTTGATGAAGTTGCGATAGAGCTTGACCAAAGTCCTCTTCAGAAGGGCTGGCAGCTCGAACAAACTCCACCAATTCTTCTATTTTAAAGCCAGCCCTATGGGTTGCACCTTCTAAATCCCAAGCTCGAGGTTCTTCTTGAGTCCGTTCATCCATCATATGGTGGAAGGTCTTGACCTTATTGAAATGATAGTCACGGCTGACAAAGACTTTTTCTGAAGCCAAAACACCAAAATGTTCCAAGGCCTTGTGGATTCCGTCTTGTTGATTGCTGGTGGTAATGTGCTTGGCAACTTCCTTGACACTGCTACTACCATTTCCCATAGCCACAGACATACCGACACCCGCCAACATTTCTAGGTCATTGTCCGAGTCTCCAAAGGCCATGACTTGGTTGAGGTCAAAGCCATATTCTTTCCCGACTAGTCGAATGCCTTCCAATTTAGAGTTTCCTTGATTGATGACATCCGCAGCAAAAGGATTGCTACGTGTCAATTTCAAGTCTTCAAAATCAGCTGCCGCCTTCTCAGATTCTTCTGGCGTCATCAGCATCAAAACTTGGTAGATAGGCTGATTCATCAGATGAAGCAGGTCTTCTTCCTTTTGGGGAACAACCTTGCTGACCATGCGATTAAAAGACTGACTCACTGTCCGAGTTAAAACAGAGGGAACGAAGCGACTGATTCGTTGGGAAAAAGAACCCAGACCAAAGGACATGATTTTGGAACCCAGCATAGCATCCTTGGTCCCTAGGGCAATCTCCTTGCCCTCTTTTTTAGCATAGCTAATTAGATGGCGCAAATGCAACTTGGAAATAGGGCTCGTGAACAAGACTCTGTCTTTAGTAAAGATGTACTGGCCATTATAGGTTACCGCAAAATCCAGGTCCAAATCGTCCATCAATTCCTTAACAAAAAAAGGTCCTCGCCCTGTCGCTACACCGACAAGCACCCCTTGTTCTTTAACAATCTTAATCGCGTCCCTAGTGGATTTCAAAACACTCTTGCGATTGTTGACTAGTGTTCCATCGATATCAAAAAAAACAGCTTTGACTTCCATCCTATCCCAATCTCCCCTTTTGTGATACAATGATTATACCACATTTCAGAAAGAGTAAGTAAATCATGCCTAAGAAAATCCTTGTTTTACATACGGGTGGGACTATTTCCATGCAGGCCGATGCTTCTGGCGCTGTTGTGACGAGTTCAGATAATCCTATGAATCATGTGTCCAACCCACTTGAAGGAATCCAAGTTCATGCCTTGGACTTTTTTAATCTACCAAGCCCTTATATCAAACCCAAACATATGCTGGCTCTCTACCAAAAAATCAAAGAGGAAGCAGATAACTACGATGGGGTGGTGATCACACACGGAACCGATACTTTAGAGGAAACAGCCTATTTCCTTGATACCATGAAAATTCCCCACATGCCCATCGTTCTAACAGGAGCCATGCGCAGCTCCAATGAACTCGGTAGTGATGGTGTTTATAACTATCTGAGTGCTTTACGGGTAGCTAGCGATGACAAGGCTGCTGACAAAGGAGTTTTGGTTGTTATGAACGATGAGATCCACGCTGCCAAGTATGTTACCAAAACACATACGACCAATGTCGGTACCTTCCAGACTCCTACTCACGGTCCCCTTGGTCTGATTATGAAACAGGAAATCCTCTACTTTAAAACAGCTGAACCTCGTGTTCGCTTTGACCTTGATCACATACAAGGATTAGTCCCTATCATCTCTGCTTATGCTGGTATGACAGATGAGCTGATTGATATGCTGGATTTGGAACACTTGGACGGTTTGATTATCCAAGCCTTCGGAGCTGGTAATATTCCCAAAGAAACGGCTGAAAAGTTAGAAAGCCTTCTACAAAAAGGAATCCCAGTCGCCCTGGTTTCACGATGCTTTAACGGTATCGCTGAGCCTGTTTATGCCTACCAAGGTGGGGGCGTGCAATTACAAAAATCTGGTGTCTTCTTTATTAAAGAACTCAACGCCCAAAAAGCCCGCTTGAAACTCCTCATTGCCCTCAATGCCGGACTAACAGGGCAAGCTTTGAAAGACTATATGGAAGGCTAAGACTCTTGAAAAATCTCTTCAAACCACGTCAGCTTCCATCTACAAGCTCAAAGCAGGGACTTGAGCTGACTTCGTCAGTTCTATCCACAAGCTCAAAGCAGGGACTTGAGCTGACTTCGTCAGTTTCATCCACAAGCTCAAAACAGGGACTTGAGCTGACTTCGTCAGTTTCATCCACAAGCTCAAAGCAGGGACTTGAGCTGACTTCGTCAGT
>NZ_VMMV01000046.1:0-44542 GCF_013277375.1 Streptococcus sp. 3613 | reverse complement strand
CCTTAGCCTTGGCAAGTTCTACTTGATCGTTAAAGTCCTTTTTGATTTTGTCGACCTTTTGGTCAAAATCTTTATCTGCTGCTTCTATCTGCGCTTGGATTTTGGCTTCAATGCCATCTTGTTGCTTAATCTGCTTGGTAATCGTACCCTCGTAAGAATACTGCGTATCATTTCCAGCTTTACTATCTGCGCTGATACGACCTCTTAGACCACCTTTGAAAGTAAAGCTCTGACTTAAGACAGGAACTTTAAAGGTTTCTTTCTTGTTGGTCTGAATGGTTACCCACTGCCCAACCTCAAGCAGTAAATGCCCTTGGTAGTTGAGATTATACGGATAGTAAGTCAGGTTTTTCAGCTTGTAATACAGGTCATTTAAAGCGCTCTGGGTCATGAAGACATTGTCTAGTTCCAAAGACCGACCTGTCTTCATACCAACCGTAAGAGGCTTCTTATCTGTCTTACAAGTAATACCAGCTATCTGATACTCAATCTCACTCTTGGTTAAACCATGTAGGAAGTAACTGTCTGCGTTTATCGTGATATTTGACTCAGTTAAATCACGGATTTCCATCTTCCCTTCTCGGTTGAAGAAACAAGACATCCCTATCATCTGAGTCATAGCGCTCAGCATATCCCTAAATGAAAGTTTCTTTCCTTCAGGAACTTGCTCGACATGGTAACGCATCGCGCTGATTCCGAAATAGTCATTCGCTAACTCAATGCCTGTTTTCAGGCAGATTTCCTGAATAACCTCTCGTACTTCAGCTGGGAAATGCAAATCTGTCACATACTCACGATTGAGCTTAAACATACCATCCATAAGTTCAAGTGTGGTTGTGTTGCGGTTTCGGTCAATCTCAATATCGTTGATGAAGTATTCCCCCATCTTGACCCACTGGTAGGTATCCCCAACCAGTAGACCAATCTCAGGGTGCAGGGTATCCAGCTTATTGAACGTGGTAATGATACTGGTAAAGGTAATTTTACCGCTACCAGCGCAGGTTCCACCAGGCTTATAAGTATCGCCCTTGATGTAGCCATACTCAAAACTAGCCTCTTTGATATCCCGTGAAGTATAATCACCAACACGAATAGCCAGCGTCCTTTCCTTGGCAAACATGGCTCTGTCAAATTGTCGTCTAGTTAAAGCGTCCATTTTCTTACCTCTCTACCAGATTAAATTTAGCGCCAGACCAAGGTTTAAACTTCTCAGTAAAGGTATAGCTAGGAGCTGTCCTATCACCGACATAGAAAGTCTTTGTGACTTGGCCATCCATGGGGTCTGGATAAGATACCTCAAAAAATTCAGATGATACAGCATGTAAAAGCTGACTTATTTCTCCCTGAGTCATCATACCCCATTCACAGTCTAGTTTGCGTTTGGTCGTGATACGGTCACGCACCATGTCGCCATTGGCATTACGCCCTGTCTCTCCATCGATATCTTGAATACCGACTCGAAAAGATTTGGGAGGCTTCACAGCCACCCCATTGATTGTCAATTGTGCCATTTAACCTCCTAAATCTTGAGCAAGGTTTGACCTGCTCGTTCATGTTCCTTGTTGATTTCTTGGATAGCTACCCGTCCGAACTCATGGCCTGCGATCTGGATAACGATGTCGCCGTCGCCAGAAAATCCACCTTGTGGACCAACACCAGCCATGGCATTTACTACCGCACTGCTGACTACTCGCCCAAGTGTTTGGATAAATCCTGTATTTTCAAGTGGTACGACCGCCTCTTTACCTGCTTCACCAATCATGGCAATAGTTGGACTATCAACGATTCCACCACGGGCAAGACGAGGAAGGCTAACTGTGCTTACACTTCCAATCCATCCCAGACCAGGTAAGTTTCTGACAACATCTAAAACACCATTAATCATGCCGATGAAGCCATTGACCACATTTTCAATCGTTCCAAGAACCGCATTGACTGCGCTCTTAAACGCTCCACCTACTGCCTCACCGACCATCTGACCAGCATTTACAAAGATACTTTTAACAGTGTCCCAAACTCCACTAAAGAAGTCACCGATAGAACTAAAAGCATCTTTTACTGCGTTGTAAGCATTAGTGAACATCTCACCAAACCAGTTTGAAACGCTGGAAAGCGCACTTGTAACATCGTTCCACCTTTCGCCAAACCATGAACCTAGTTTGCTGAAGATGTTTGTTAGACCAGTCCATGCTTTTTGGAACATGTCCGTAAACCATGCCCCGATATTAGCCAAAGCACTCGTCACATCCGCCCAACGTTGTCCGAACCATGAACCGATTGGTGTGAAGATATTAACGATAGCATCCCATCCTTGCTGGAATTTCTCGCCAAACCATTGACCTATCGGCTCAAAGATTTCTTGTAGTTTCGTCCATAGACCGCTGAAAAATTCGCCAATCGATTGACAAATACCACTGATAAAATCACATAGTCCTTGCCATGCAGTTTTAGCAAACTCAACAACAGTGTCCCAGTTTTGATAGAGCAAAACACCGATAGCAATTAAGGCTGCGATTGCTGCAATAATCCATGTTATTGGACTTGTCAAAACTGCTAACGCTGCATTAAAAGCCCATGTTGCAGCTGTAGCGACTCCTGCTGCAACAGAATGTGCAAATTCCGCCGCGGTTGCTAATCCCATTTTCGCTGTATGAGCAGTCCATGCTAGAGCTGATTTACCAAGTTCTAAAGCAGTTTTTCCTAGCTGTGCAATTGTTTTACCTGAATTGACCACAAAATCTTTTGCATATAAGGTGTTCAAATAGATTGTTTCACCAAAACTGACCAACTTATCAAATGTCAATGCTTTAATAGCAAGACCTAGATTCTTAATCCCTCCAACAATCAAAGAGACCTTACCGCTTAATAATTCGAATGCTCCTGCAAGTCCTCCAGCTTGTTCTGCCCATGATAAGAAATTAATCGTTTGCCAAGTTGTTATCAAAGCTACGATAGGTTCTTTGTTTTCTTTACACCAGTCAGAAAAAACGGTGAAACCATCTGCCACTAACTTAATAGCATCCGCCAATAGTCCCAAAGTGGCTAAAAGGCCACCTCCTAATAAATCTGAAATTCCTTCAATACTAACACCGAATACTCCTGATAAAAACTCAGCAAAAGGTTGCCAAGAATTCTCCCAGAGAATCTGAATAATGTCAATTAGCCCATTAAAAGCATTAGCAATAGAGTTAATAGCAGGGACTACATGTTCATCATAAACACGACTTAAGTCATCGCCAAATTTGTTAACAGACCTTTCAATGCTCTCAAATACAGGCGCAACAGTATCTAATAAACTTTGGAAGACTGATGAAATTTTAGGAGCGCTTGTCACAACGACTTTTTCAAAACCTTTAAACAAACTTCCTGCTAATTTGCTACCGACTTCAACAATGGTAGATGTCAAGCTTAATAGAGTTGACACAATAGCACTACCTATACGAACCGCACCGGTTGAGGTAATGACGTCGTAGAAAGCACTAGAAAAGGCCTGAGCGATGTTTCCTACTGCCTCTGCAATGTTACCAATATTATCAAACAAAGCGACTAGCGCCCTGGTAATGCGTTCTTTTTGCCTTCCAAGACCATTTGCAATACTTTCGGCAAGGAAAACACCGATACCTAGACCGATAGTAGCTATTGAGCCTGTCACTTGCCCTAAAGCATAAGCGATTTTCTCAGCCATTCGGTTAAAGGCATTCACAACTCTTGGATCAGTAGCGATTTCTCCCATTGTCTTAGCTATTTGGTCTAAGGCGGTCTTAATGCGTTCAATACCTTCTGGTCTAAATGCTGCATCAAAACCTTTCTTGAAGAGGTCAAACAACCCTTTGAGCTTATCTCCAAGTCCATCAAAAATGCTCTTGAACTGGTTGTCCATGTCGGTCAACTCGACTTCTGGCAAGATGTCTTTGAAAGGTCCGCCACCGCCTCCCTTTCCTTTACCACCTTTGCCACCGCCACCGCCTCCAGAACCGCCTGCATCATCGTCTTTTGGTTTTTGCAAGATGTTAATCTCATCAAATCCCAAAAGACCTAGCAACTCTTTAGCGGCCTTCTTAGCGTTTTTGGCTGAGTCTCCTAGGTTATCAGCAAGTCCTCCAGCTGAATCTCCAGCGTCGTCAACAGCGTCAGCAAGGTCTCCTGCTCCGCCTGCAGCGTCTTTCATGGCGTTACCCATGTCTCCAACCGCTCCACCAACACCATCTTTCACTGTTGCTTTCTTGTTGAACATCAAAGCGATAAACTCCGCAAGTTTAGCCGTCACGTTCTTCAATACCATGGCAAAAGAGTTCAAGACAGGCATAATGGCATTGATAATCGGTAACATAGCATTACCCAGATTCAATGCACTATCTTTCATCAGCGACTTAAACAAGCTGATACGCCCATTTACAGAATTGGATAAGGTATCACCATATTTAGCTGTAGCCTGTTCTAGGATAGCCATTAGGCGGATTTGTTGCTGGGTTTGGTAGTCCAACTGTTGCCAGCTTTGTCCGTTTGCAAAACGTTTAAAGGCTTCAGTAGACTCAATCATAGCCACATTGACGTTGATTCCTAGGTCTTCTCAATAATGTTATCGCATGGCTTTTTATCCATACTTCTTACAATTTCTTGTAAGTTCGGCATATATTTTCACCTACAACCGAATTGTCTAGGTGCTCACCACTCGTGGGGATATTTTATTCTATACTTTTTGACAAAACAAAAAGCACAGGTTCAATCCCTATGCTCTACGGTGACCAAGCCTTTTTAATTGCTTAGTTTACCTCGGTATCGTCATGTTTTAATTACTTAAAATTTAGAGTTTTACCGATTTTGGTAAGTTCTTAATCCGCCTATTTCTAAGCGGTGCGACAAAAGTCTATCGCTTCCGTATTCCCTAGCAAACCTGAGCGAATCCGCTCCATAACGTCTGTAATCGTGCGCCCAGAACCTTCAGCAACAACTGCCGACGTCTGCAACATCTTAGCAGTATAGGCGCTTAGTTTGTTGGTGTCTTTGATAAATCCAGAAAATAAGTTTGAGTAGACTGCACCATAGTTAGTAGCCTCGCCCACACCCATATTCATGGCATTAGCGTTATCGTTAACCCATTTTAAGAAAGATTGCGAACTCTCACCCATCTGTCGCTTGATTTGGTTCATAGCCGCTGATACTTCAAGAGCTGTCTGCGTTGAATACATCCCAACATCAAGCAATTTCTTACCAAGGATTGCAAAACCAGCAAACTTAGCCAGCTTGCCAAACGCGCTACCGATTGAGCTCGACTGTTCACGAACTTTGGCAGTCGCGTTCTTCACTTGGTCAGATGTTCCTTTGACCTGATTCTCGACTTCTTTCATCTTCTTCCTGAAAGGCGCTATCTCAGCGTCAATCATGACTTTCAATTCGTCAAGAGTTGCCATTCATTTCCTCCTTCCTTTTGCGATTATGTCTTTCTGCAAATTCACGCATCCGTTCCTTATGCAACAAAAGCGCTTGTCTCTGCCGTTCCTGTTCTACCGCTTGTTGTTCTTCTACAAACAACTCAGGCGCATATTCCCAGAACTCAAAGACCTTGGCATCCTTGGATAAGAATAAAGAAACGTGGTTGGATATCATCTGCGAAAGTCTGTACGAGTCAATAATCTTCTCTTTACGCTCTTGGATTTTGACACGGTTGTAGCTTTCAATCATTTCCCTGATTTCAAGCACCGTTAAATCCCAAAAATCAAGAGGCTTACCCCCGATGTCCAAAAACATAGGGTAAAGCCTCTCAATAATCTGCGTTACCGTTAAGATTACTCGACTACTGTCATTTTCTTCTTGGAAGTTTTCTTGCCCTTGCTTCCTCGTGGAGTAAAACCCGACACTTCAAAGAGTGGCATTAAAACCTCTGTCATGAAGGTTGTTTGGTCTCCACCATTATCCACGTATTCATCGTATAGATCGTAGACATCCTCAAGAGAATACCCATTCTCATACTTTTGCAAAGCTCCATGAATCAAGAGCAATACAACTTTTAAAGGAGGCAAAGGAAACTCTTCGCCAGCTTCAGGCATGAAGATTTTCAGTAAGTTCATACCGATTTTTTCTTCAACTTTTGCTGCTTGATGAGATGAAAGTCGTAGTTTTAACTCTTTCTCATCGCTAATCTTCCAAATTGAGTAAGGTAACGCCATTTAATTAACCTCCAAGACCGTCTGTAAATTCCAATTCTGACTGCAATGCAATCTTAAGTGTGAACTCGATAACGGCATTGACACCGCCACCGCCCAGTTTAACAGATACTTGGCCTTCAAAATTGACCTTAGTACCGTCTGGATAAGCTTGTTCAAAGTAGAGTTTCTTCTTGTCGTCTGCTGCCTTACGCAATACACGGTAAGGAGCAGTTTCGCTTGAATTGTTATAAGAGAACTTGTACTCCAATTCCCCTGCATCACCAATACCAAATTCGTACTTCTTAACTTTATCTTCAAGAGTAGTGTTCTCTACTTTTTCAGGTTCGATACCAAACTCTGGTACTTCTTTCAATCCAACAAGCTTAGTATAGCTACCTTTGGTTTCGCTATAAGAAAGCGTAATTCCGTTTGCTAACATGTTTAATTCTCCATTCTAAATTGAAAAACAAGCTCTGAGTGTAAGTCAACAACCCCTTCAAAACGCATGACCTTATGTCTCAAATGGGACGGGTCTGGCACGTCTTGGCAGTCGGTTCTTCGTAAACCTAAAGACTCAAAAATCTGATTGATTTTAACAGCTAACTCACTAGTGCTTGTATCATCAAAGATATCCACCTTGTAGCGGATAGAGGATTTTTGTTCCTGGTCATCAAACCAATCACCCGGCTTGTTTTGTTCTTCCAAAAAAATAACGACTGGAAAAGTCTCCCAATCGCTAGGATACGTATCAGTCACATTATCTGCAACCTTTTGCAATTCTTTATAAATAACAGGCTTGATATTAATCATTTTATTTGTTCTCTTATCTTTCTACGGACATAATCCGAAATATTCTTAGACACACGCTCTTGATTGTCTCTCAAAGCTGGATAAAGATAAGGCTGAGCAGGTTGACCATACATCTTGTAGAACTCCCCAATCTTTTGAAAGTGGTAAGGCCCTACATTGATTTGGTCTTCATGCACATACCACGGACTAGAGCGATAAGTCACGCTGACTTCTGGAGAGATACCAGAATGGCTAGCCTGACCCTTGGGTCCTGTTCCAAACTCAACATAAGGAGCATAGTGTAGATTTGTGTAAACCTCACCTATAGCCTTATCTCCGTCCATTTTAACCCTAGTCTTGATACTGTTTCTAAGTTCTCCATTGTTGCCTGGTGCTAGTCTTTTAGCATCAGCTTGGACAACCTTTATAGCAGCATTGTGTACCGCACGTAAGACGATATCCTCGCCAGTTTTTTTACTAGCCAATCGTCTACATTTAGCTATGAGCCTATCTGCCCCTCGTAGCTCTGACACGCTCTAACTCCAAAACTTGATGATATGTGTAGACCTTTTTAGAGATAACCCTGTGAGTCACTTCCGTCGGGCTATCGATACACACACCATCTTTCACTTTGATAGTAGCTGACTTGTTGGCATTTGCGTTCAAAATATCATTGACACGCTCACCATACATCTCAGATTGTAGCTTACTGCTAGCTGGCCACAACTCAAGGCGGACTGTCTCAGCTTCCTTGGCATATCCTTCTTTTACGACGCCTTCCTCTGTGACAGTCTTTTCAAACCGTCGCATTGGATAAGGTTTCAGTCTACTCTGCTTCAAAAACATGACCTGCCACCCTTGCTAATCTGTGCATGCGTATACGCTGTAAAAGACCCGTAGACAGGCCGTTTTCTCCGTAGACTACTGCTATACCACCCTCGGTTCTGGAATGCTCTCCTTCCGCTCCTGAGCGGTTGTGGAGTTCGATAGCAACCTCAGGTATTAAGCGACTTAAAGCAGGTGTCAAAGATGTGCGATTCGTCTCTGACAAGATAAGATTTGTAGCCCTCGTTTGGAGCAACATGAGAAGCTGAGTATCTTCTTCGCCTGTCATTTTCTTCAGCAACTCTATAGACATATCAATCCTCTTCTAAAAACTCAGGCTCAGGGAGAATTTCCTCAAGAACGTCTGAGATAGCGACACCATTGCTGGCGAAATTATCTGCCAGCTCGGCATAGCGCTCCTCAGTAATCTCAAGTTCCTCTCCTGCCAGTCGTTTCACATTTAATTCCCAGTCATAGAAATCTTGTTTGATTTTAAATTTCACTTTTTAAATCCTCCAACACCTCTACAATTTCAGCTTTTGATAACTTATAGGCACCAGTTATGCCAGCTTCTTTAGCTAGATTCTTCAACTCTTCTAAAGTCTTATTTTCTAAATCAGAATACTGGCCAGCTTGCTCCTCTTGGATATAATGACGTCGTAGCAATAAGCTCATATCATCACCTCTTACTCACCGAATTTTACAACTCGTGTAGGGTCGTATAGGTAAACACCATAGTGTTTGTCACCAGTGATAACCGTTGTCTTTTTAAGGATGTCACGGTCTGTTTCGATAGCCACATCACGTTTTAGCATGATAACAAACGCACCATATTTATTGGCATCATCTGTCTGAGTCTGGCTAGGAGACACTTTGACAAGGAAACCTTTACCTTCTTCAACTTTTTTAGAGCGGACGATTTGCACACCAGCAACTTCACCAAAGGTCCCAGAAACAACCATATTTGCTCCAAGCTCTGAACCTTTGATCCATTCTTTCGCTACTGCAGTTTTTAGCTTAGTAGCATCTTTAGGGTTGATGATAGCAACATACTGTGCATCTTCTTCATCCTCAAAAATATCAAGAGCCTTATCAATTGCCTCAAGAGTTGTTGGAGTTTCTGCAACGTGCTGTGTTGCAGTCTTAGCCACAGCTACCAAATCATCATCAATCTTGTTAGCAATAGCCAAACCAAGCTGGTAAGTGGCTTGACCTAGTGGGTCACCAAGACCTGACAAAAGAGCTTCATCGGTAATTTCATAACCTTTAGCAGCCTTTTTGATGGTCATAGTAGTCTTTTTAGTAGTCAATTTGTCTGGAGAAATAGCTTGACCTTCTCCAACCTCAGTCGCATCTCCTGCGTACTCCCATGCTGGAACTGTTAGAGTGTTCCCTGGTTGTCCTTGGAGTGCTGTTTCCACATAAGCAAGTGGAGTAAATTTAATCAATTTAGGTAGTTTAGCGGAAACCATGTCCGCCATCACTTCTGGGTTAACCATAGTGGCTAGTTTAGTTTGTCCTGCTGTCATTTATTTTAACCTTTCAATTTCTTATAGAGTTCTGGGTTCTTTTGATAGAGTTCATTTCGACTCTGATAACCCATGCGAGCAAATTCTTCTTTTGTGATACCGTCACTATCGACTGGTGCTTGCTTCATTGGAGCTCCGCCTTTTAGCTTTTCTTGTACGCCTTTTTGCACGGCTTGTTCCCATGATTTCTGTAATACAGCGACAGACTGCGATACCGTCTCTGCGCTTGTCAAATCAACTACATTCACTAACTCAACAGGTAAGTCACGTTCACTTAGCATTGCTTTAGCCTCTGCGGTCAATTCCTTACGAGCAATAGCCTTTTCACGGTCAGCTAGTTCTTGCTCACGCTGATCCAACTGATATTTCTGTTTTTCATCAGCGTTCATCTTAGCAAGCTTCTTAGCTTCGTTTTCCTTGGCTTCTTGCTCTGACTTCCACTTGGCAAACTTCTTATCGATGATAGCATCGACATCTGCGTCCGTGTACTTCTTCTCGTCTTGCGGTTGTTGTGCAGGTTCTGCAGGTACCTTTTGTTCTTCAACCGTTTCGACTGTTTGTGTTTCTTCGTTCATTGCGAACCTCCTATTTTTAAAGTCGTCCCCGACTGTAATTTCCATAGCTTTTAGTGTCTTCAATGCTTGGACAATATAAAAACCGTACGGGATTCCATACGGTTAGGGCATAAGAAAACCGCCTCGATTTCGATGCGGTTTATAGTGGTTTATTGCAACAAAAAAGCGCCTAGATTACTATCTAAGCGCAAGATAGGCAGGACTGTCGGGGCTCCTGCATTTCTCGACCCACTATAAGTGGCGCGTTGGTGACAGATTCTCAACCTCTATCTTTACCAAAAGTATAGCACTATTTTTCCTTTTTGTAAAGCGTCAACATATTTTTTCCATTCTTTTTAACTTGACGAATCCCCACCTTGTTAAAGTGAATGACTAGCATTTCATCTCGTGGCACCATCACCGCTTCCATAATGACCTTATCTTTGTTAGGTATTTTTACATATGAAATAATTGATTTTTCAACCCTCTCTGAATTATCTAGAATCAAATAAGGTTTTTGAACTGCCTCTTTTATTAACATAAACTCATCTAAGGAATACTGTTGTCCATGTCTCACTAATGAAGTAGCTAAACTGCTAACATCTATATAAGCAGAACTTACTCCTATCAATTTGGTTATATCACTCGAAAAATTACCTAATTCATATTCAGATTTTAGTAAGCCTACGAGTTGTTCTTTCGATAATCCACCCTTCCCAATTTCATCCCATGCGTTACTAACATCAGAAAACAATTTTTGGGTATTATATCTTGAAACGGTTTGGTCACTTTTCTTGTAATCTTGTATTTCATTTTTTACATCTTTCGCAACATACTTGCTATACCACTCTTTATAAGTCATATCAGCAGGTACTAGCTCGGTCTTACCTGTTTCTGGATTCCTTGCTCTGCGCTTCAGCTTGCTGTAGTCTGCGTCCTCATCGTATCCGACAGTAGTAGACCTACACCAAGGGTGCATAGGCGGACAATTGACACCAGGGACAGCCTTATCCCTATCATAGACCTGATTGTCATTCTCCTGACAAATGCGTGATGTACGCTTGTCTAAGACGGCCACAAAGATATACTTCTCTATATCCGCTTCCTCATAGTTGAGTAGCTCCATTTGGTTATGAAAAAAGGCTGATTCTGTCCGAACCAAACGCCTTGCATCGTTCTGCCCCACATTGAACCGCTCAGCAATTGCTTGTGCAGTTTCTCGTGTTCCTCTTCCTGTCATGAGGCTCATGAGTAGTTCATCTTTTATGCTAGAAGTAAGCTTCCCCGTATTCTTCCAGATGTTTGTTGAGTAGGTACTTCCATCTCCTACCCAACTAAAAGACTGTAGATGTTTAATCTCGCTCTCAGGAAGCCCAGAAAAGCCATATGCCAGCCCTGTCTGCTGTTGCAGGTCAAAGGTAGCCTTGTAGTAACTATCCTTCATCAGGTCGCTATAGAAGGCGTCTGAGCCCGTCTTCTCTGAATGATAGATAGATTCACGCATACGATCTAAATCATCACTCAAACGCTCTAGGCGCTTCATACGAAAAGAATAAGCTGGGCTGTCTAAGTCAGCCAGTAGCCTTTGGATATTCGGGTCATTCGGTCTTGCTTCAAGCACCTTACGAAGTTCGTTCAAGTTTTTCTTGTCTTTCATGTTCTTCAAGACTTGTCTAGCATCTACCTGACTTAAACCATAATCCCGTTGGAACTTATCAAAAATCTTATTGACTTCCTTATCCAAGTAAGTCTTGGCTTCCTGATAGACCTTATCGAACTGCTCTGCCTGCTTTTCGGCCTTGTCCATCTGCTGGTAAATCAGATTGGCTTTCCTCTTCGCCCAATACTCCTGATTCTTCATCCTCTACCTCGTCTTCGGGTTTCGTGTTGTCTTTGTTGAACATCGGCATGTCTTCCATGTTCTTCTTTTTTTCTTCTTCCAAGGCTTCCAGTTCAGCGTCAGGGTCTTCCACAAACGGCAAGAGAGAAATAAGCTGCCTATTGGTCACTTTACCTTCCAAATTGTTCACAATCTGAGAGATTTCCAGCAAGTTTTTAGGCAAACCACGGCTGAATTGTGGAACGATTGAATGAGACTCTAGTGCAATCTGTTTCATACCCAAGTAATGAGCAAAAATCGCAATACGCTGTCTTAATCCACGCTTGTAGTTCGCTTCCTTGGTCTTGGTAATCATCTCAAGGCCCATTAGCTTGAATTCCATAGCTCAATTTTGTTACCGTAGAGGCTCTTTATCCTCTACTTCTTACGGTTTCCCGTAAGTTCAGACTATCTCTTCACCCTTATCAGGGTGTCGGATTTCGTGGATATTTCTGCATATAAAAAAACGATACTATGTACCGTTTCTCACTTAGCTTACTCTATCTAGTCGTTAAACCTTACTGATATTTCTACCAGCAGTGGTAATTGATTAGCTTCAGTAATATGTCACAAATCTCCCTTTTTCATCTCGAACAATTGTCTTACCAGACATGTCCACACCTTTTGAAAATTGTCTTAAATCGTATTTTTTATAATTCAATAAGATATCATCTATTGTTTCATCATTAACGATTATATCATCTCGTTTTATGGAACGATAATATCTGTAGACAAGAGTTGAAAAAGAAATGTTGTTTTCTTCAGATAATTTTTTTAGATAGTCTCTCAAGATATATCCCTTATACTTAACGTTATCAGAACGATTACGTTTATTTGTATGTTCAGGAACCCACCTACAATTACTTGGTGAGTAGTCTTTGTCATTATCTATCCTATCTAATTGCAAACCAAATTCTACTCCGTTTTGCATTGCCCAACTTCTGAACTTAGCTACATCACTAAATTCATCAGAAACACCTATTCCACGTTTCCCATACCATTTATAAGCCCAATGTTTTTCATCATAACACCTTGCTAACATAGAGTAATAAACTTGATTTAGATGTTTGTGCATTTTATCTTTTATCATTCATCTTCTCCTAGATTATTATACTCTTATTATACCATAACAGAATATAAATATCTAGGTTATTACTGTTTTGCGCCTTCCAATTTTAACCCGATTTATTACCTCAAAGTTACCTTTGAGGAGGGCAACTATTTCACCCCCGAAGTATTCCCTGCGAAATTCTCATCAGTCAAATTAGGCACATGGCTAAATGTGTAGATGTCCTCTTTAAGAGCTGTACGCAAGATTTCAGTAGCACTTTCGTCCAGCGTATTCTTCAAGAACTCAGCCCTTGCACTATCGCCCGGCAATTCCAAAAGACCTTCTTCAGAAAGAATCTTCATTGCTACCTTAGCGTCTTCTGGAGTGTCTGCTAACTGCGTGCCATACAAGACAAGTATAGACTCTACAGCCTGTTCCTTATCATTGACACGATTCCCCATCAAGGAATTATAAGCGTCTATCAAGCTAATTTGTTGCTCATAGTCACCAATTGCAAAGTGATTGTTGCGATATTCGATAATTGGGATTTGCCCAAGGTTGTGAGGGGTTACCTGCTCATTCTGAGTTGTTCCTGAATCTGTACTTCTCAGCACCATGTGATAGTGCAGATTTTCGGTAAAAACCTCAGCCTGGTACTTGGTAGTGTCTTTCGTATCGTCTTTTACTTCATAGTAATAGACCGCAAACAAAGGCTTCCGCTCAATACTATCATCGTAGACCATGAAAGTATTCTCCGGATCAATACTAGTTGAATCCAACTCAGCCATACCCTCTTTAGCATAGATGTACTCGTAAGCACGACCATAGATAGCCATGTTCAAAGCATTCTGAGCATCTACTTGGTCAATTTCAGCACCATCAAAGGCTGTAAGTAGTTCATCGATATCACCGTCAGCAGTATTGTTATACTTGATAGGATTGCCCATAAAATAGCCCGTAGCCGTGTCTGCGATATCCTTGGCATGATTGGCTACCGTCTTGTAATTAGGTGCGTTCACGTTGCGTCTCGTGTGTTCTAAGATAGCATGCTCACCCAAATAGTAGCTTTTAAGCTTCTTCAAATGTGAGCTTTCAGTGTTATGCATCGTTATCAATTTGTAAATCAGGTCTTTCTTCAAAGAACCCTCATCATATCCATCCCGTGGATAGGTTAAATATTGGTACATGTCTTTCCTCTCTATAGACCATAATCAGAACGTCTGCGGACGGTTGCTTTTGGTTGCGAATGTTGCGAGTAAATCGCATAACGCACCGCATCTAGTACGTCGTCATTCTCTTTCACTGGTTCGCCTGTCTTTTCGTTCCAGATGTATTGGTAGACTTCATCTTTGAACTTGCTGACCTTGTTTGATACAACAAAAAAACGCCCAGCTTTCATCAGCTTGGCTACTTCTTCAATACCAGACAATACCGCTTTATTAGCGTTGAATGTTCTTAATTGCTCTCTTTGAAATCTAGCAACGTGTTCAGGTCGTGCACTGTCTGCCCAGAACGTAATATTCCCGTATCGTTCCTTGATATTCTTAGCGAGGTCTACCCAAAAATCTATCTCTTTGTACTGATGAGCGTGTTCCTCTAACAGATAAGCTGAACCGCCAGATGTTTCTCCAATGACAACAATAGAGCCAAAGTGTTCATATCCCCAGTCAACACCAGCATAGACTTTAGTGATATCTTCTGGTACGTTATCTACAACCATATTCTCGCTAAAATCACGATAGACGACGCCCTCACCAGTCACCCACAGACCAAGAATATCTCGGTCATAAAATACACCAGCTGGTGTCGCATTCTTGATATTCTCTCGGTATCTGTCAGACATGAATGTATTATCATCTAACTTAAAATGAAAGTCGATGATCATATCGTCTCCAGAGTTGATATAATCCCGTCTGAGCCAGTGTGTCGGGATGTCTGGGTTGCTATCCCAAACAATCCTAGCACCCTCTCCTGAGCAACGTGAGATGATTTCCTTGAATACTTGTTCGTTAGCAAGAGATGCCTCGTTTACATAAGCTCCAAAAGCAGTAAAACCACGGGCGCGTTTTAAACCAGATATAGAACCGGTGTAGACTTGAACTACCTTGACACCGCAAAGGGTAAAAGCTCCGTGCTTATCGTATTTAGGTTCAATATCAAACATGTTATACAGCTCCTGAATGATATTGTTTTGTATCGATGTTGAAGATGTTCCAGCTAAGATATACATCGGCTCATCTATGTTTAATCTATCCGCTGTTTCTCTCACTCGTGCAATCTCATTCATGAAGACCATGTTGTTTAGAACAGTTTTACCTGAACGTTTTGCACCATGGAGACCACAGATAAAAAAATCATCATTCAATACTCGTGTAAGCACTTCTTCTTGTCGCTTTGTAGATTTATTTGTCATCAAAAGCACCTCTCAAAGCCTTGGCGAAGTCTATCAATTTATCGTCTTGTTCATTATCCACACCGATTTGTGATTTAAGTTTTTCGATTTCAAGTTCTAGTTTCTCAGCTTGTTTAGCAGTCGGATAACGCTTCAATATCTCAGCTATCGCTTTAATAACTGTGTTATTATCTGCCTTTTTCGTAACTCTATCCACCTCACCAGTGACAGGGTTCATCATCAAAACTTCCTCAAGTCGCTGGCCTCTTGCAATGTCTGAGAGAATCGAAAGAGCCTCTTTAGCGCTCAAAATATTTTCATCGTGCATCTTTTCAGTTTCGGTTTGTATAAACGTTTTAACGCTTGCATTTTCTAGCAATTTACTAGCGGTTGTTTTAGCATACGCTTCACTATAACCTGCGAATATTGCGGATTGATAGACATTACCAGTCCTCAAATACTCGCTCGCAAACATCTTTTGTCTTTGATTTAACCCAATGTCCATCACCACCTTTCGAATAATCAAAAAAAGCCACACGATGTGCGACCTTCTTGCAAGGCGACTACAACCTTGCGTGCGTATTAAATTTTGACTTCTTTTTTATTTTTTGTAGTCTTTACAACCTCTGAGGGAATCAAACCCTCTAGCTTATAACTTATCCGGAATATAATTAGCTACGCAACCATGCGAGGTCCAGTCGCTACTGCAACCATTTTTAAGTTAATGAGTGATATATGAATGCTAAGCCTGTTGCCTACCCCATTCTGGGACACAAACACTCAACGGCGATGTCCGGAATCGAACCGAAGGAAACATAGGAGAGAAACCACTTACCTGTCACCGCCAAAACGAGACCGAAGCCTCGGAAAAATATAATAAATATAAAGGAGATGTCAATTGGCCTATCACTTGACAATACTATTTTACCATGTGAAATAAGCCATTTCCTAGCAATTTACTTGCAAATATCTCCCAAAATTTTACGATAGACAATCAACTTACCTTTTCGATAAGCTTCCGCAAATTCCAAAGCACCTCTACTAAGCATGCGATAGAACTCACTCTCAGAATAGCCTAAGTCCATATAGATAGCCTTATCTGATAATTGGATTTTCATATCCATGTACTTCTTTGTGATAACCTGCCGAACGTATGGATCCATAATGCAATTCACTGCTCTTTCAATCTCCAAAACCTCTGCCTCTGCATCCACATGTTCGATAACCATATTCTCAGTAGCTGTGTTCTTACCAGTAAATGTCTTTGGTTCAAATGAGTAAGTCGTTGTGATTTTAGGCAAATACTCAGCACCTGCCATTCGGACATACGATCGATAACTCTCTAGAACGTCATAGACATTTTTCTTGGTGAATTGCACGTCAACTCTTTTTAATAACCTCATAACATAGCTCCTTTATGATATAATATTTTTAGCGAACATATCACAAAGGAGTCAGCTATGCTGGCTTTTTTATTGCTTTGTTCCGTTTTTAGGTGTATACTGTATGTATACAAAATAAAGGAGAAACAAATGAATACTGTTAAAACTCGTAAGGTTGGGAACTCTGTCACTGTGACCATTCCGAAAACACTCAATGTTCCAGAAGGTCAGGAAATGTTTGTCTACAAGGGTGTAGATAATGTCATTGTCCTAGCTCCAAAAATTCCAGACCCATTTAGTGGTGACACAGACCTACGCATGGAAGAGGACTTTGAGGGGGTGAAATTCCTTGACAGCGAAATATGATTACATTCCAGAAAAACAGGACATCATCTGGATTGACTTCGACCCGTCTGTTGGACGTGAGATTCAGAAACGCCGTCCTGCTATTGTCGTCTCACGTAGAGAGTATTCGGAGCGGACTGGATTTGTGGCTGTATGCCCTATTACACACGGTCAAAGCAGACTAGAAGAACAAGGCCTGCTCGTTCCTGTGCGTTCCAATAAGGTAGATGGCTCTGTCAATCCACTCCAACTCTATACTTTTGACTTTAGAGAGCGCAAGGCTCAAAAAATTACAACCATGGATACAACCAGTTTTCAGAAGGTTGTCCAACTCTACAACTTCATCTTTGAAGCCTAGTCCTTATGGATTGGGCTTTTTTAGTTCTTCTCTAATTCCTCAATCAACCAATCAAGGTTCTTACGTGCTTTCTTCAGGTCTTCCAGACCGTTTTTCTTTTGAAACCGTAGCATATACTTGATTGCGTTGCCCCAAAAGAAAGCAGACGCTCCGGAAAGGCTCCCAACGAAGTTATGCACAACATCGATAGCCTCAAGACCGTTTGCACCTTGGTAGTGGCTTGGTTTGTTTATGTTGTCTGTCATGTTAAGTCCTCCTCATAAAAATCATATCATTGTCAAAACTCCAAGGATGCTGTTGAATTTCTTCTTTTCCGACAGGTATTTTATAATGATAAACCACCGCTCTAATCAGACGAAGTGGTCTGTCTAATTGGCATGCTATTTGTCTACAGCTCATGCCCATTTTTCCAAGTGTTTCTATATCGTATTTTGAAATATCCCATTTCTTTTTTCTGCGAGGCAGTCCGAGCCTGTTCGCTTTTATAATCACTGCGTCTAAACTTCGATTTAATATTTTAGCTAGCTGGTTTAAATCTTGAACTTTTTGATAATAGCGCCGTAAAATTCTTATTTCTTCATCCTGCCAATGGCGTTTTGTAAACTGACCTTTTCCTTTGTTGATTATCTCAGACTTACATCGGACAGAACTAACTGTACGACCTAAAAAATCAGCGACCTCTTCAACGAAATGTTTTTCAATGTCAAAGTCTGGGTCATCTTTACTAAACTTTTTCTTAATGGCTTTTTCAGCTAGTGATGGTAAAGCGAATATACTTGCTCCGTTTTTTAGGGCAAGCGCTTGACCGTGTTTATTTACTATTCGATAACCAACATCAAACGGTCTGATTTTTTCTGGGATTTTTATACGTTTACTTTGATCCTTCATTCCTTCTTCAAGCGTTTGTATCATACTCAACCTCCTCAATCTCAATCCCTGGGCAATCGAACACCCAGCCGAAACCAGCTTCTTCAAGTTCTTTGCGGGTGAATTTATAATTTCCAGTAATTATATTTTGGTTAAAATAAAGAACCTTCCCTGATTGCGTTTCAGTCAAAGGTTGCCCATTATTCAGACTAACAATATACCGCTTCTCTTCCTCGACCTCGTAGCCGTCAAGCCATGCACGAGCAACTAAATCAAATGGTCTTTCTTGCATAAACCATTTCCTAACTTCATCGTTCGTGAAATCAAATTCGAATAATTCTGCCACGTCTTTACAAGCTTTTCTAGCTTCCTCAATCCATTCAGCCACAAACTGCGGAACTTTGACTGATTTTTGTTCGTCTAGTTGTTTCAAGTCTCTTAGAACGGTTTTTAGAATAGTTTTTCCGCTAACAATACCTACAACACATTCAACCGCTTCGTACTTCTTAATCAATGCCTTAATATTCATCTTAGTTTCCTCCATAAATCAAATAAACTGCAATAACTACCTGAGCCATGCTTGGCGAATAGCCAATCCAATCATCAAACTCCTTAGATTTTGGCAACCAACCCTTAGTAGCTCCCAATTCATAGTCTGTAGGCTTTTCATCAGCGAAGATGCATTCCATCGCTCCCATAAACGTCATACCATCTTCTGCCATTTCCCAAAAATAGTCCGCCCGGTCTTTCACCGCTTGTGGTAAATCTTGCTTGGGAGGTTGCGGCTTCCCGTCTTCTACCGTCCAGTTGTATACTTCATTAACTTTTTGCTTTAAATCTTCCATCATCTTCCAACTCCTCCACTTTCCGTCTCAATTCTTTATTCTTTTTCCTCAACGAATAGCGCTCCAGCGCTCTAATCCGTCTCTTGCGTGCATCGCACGGCTTCGAATACTCGATTATCTTCTCTTCGTTTTGCTCGATTGTGCGTTTCAATCCGTCGATTACTGTGTGTTTATCGTACTTCATCGTCTAAAAATCTTTCAATAGCTTCTCTATAGGAGACTTCCACCATACCGTCTAAGTCGTTCAGGGCTTCAATATAGTCTGGACGCCCTTGCCCATACTGCTTTTTCAAAAACTCAACAAAGAGATGAATTTCCTGATAGGTTACTCCAATCATATTTCTATCCTCCTATCAAATCCCATCAACTATCCTCTGCAATATCTCGTGATATTCGTAAATCTCCAGCTCAATCCTATAATTCTTATTTCCGGACTTGCCACCGTGCATGAACTCAGTCGATACTATCACATTGTAGTTATCATCTGTCCAAATCTTAGCGTCCGTCAAACCATCAAACAAAGCCTTGCTTGTAGGCGACCAGTTCGGTGGGTCATACTTCCGATTTGTCGGAGGATATATCCGAACCTTAACCTTGCAAGGTTTGTCCTCGCTGTAAGGTAAGCCAAAGTAATCTCTCAGTACATTCTTGCCCTCGTATTCGGCTAACTGCCGTAAGAACTTAGTTGTTTTAGCCTTTTGATGAAAGTGCGGTCTATCATTTGAGTTAATCATCTGCTTCCTGTTCAACTCAAATTTAAGAATCAATCTCTCCTGCATTCAACCTCCCTAGCCATCTAGCTTTTTCCACGCTTGCTATTGCAAGAATGTCATTAGCTAAATCAAAAGCTGTGTACCAATCCAGAACTCCTAACAAGTCCTTGTGCTCCTTTAATTCATCAACTAAGCTTTTCAGTCGTTCCAATGGGTTGCTTTCATACCCCAACAGATATCCAACGCTTACCCCGAAGTAGTCAGCAAGTTGTTGGGCTTTTTCTGGTTTGATTTGGCTTTCTCCGTTTTCCCAGCGTGATAGAGTCTTTTCTGATATGCTCATTTCTTTTGCTATTTCCTTTTGAGATAGCTTTTTTTCTTGTCTTAATTCTTTTAGTCTATTCATCAAAACACCTCATTCAGTTCCATAATCTCATCGCTGCCATACTTTCTACCAAAATCCCACGCCTGCCAAATTGTGAGCAAAGCAAGCGTGAGTGAAATTCTTTGCGCCATTCGTCCAAAGTCACATAAATGTCACTGACGCATTTTCTAGTTCGCAGTTTTACAAGAATGCACGGCTTGTTGGTTTTTGAGTTGTTTCCAAAATGGAAATAGTTGGTTTATTTAATCAGTTCATCCAATTCTGCCTGCGTCAACGGTTCAATTCGTTGATAACCTTGGACAGTGTAATTTTTTTTGTATTCAAATCCCAAATCCGCAAGGCTATTCTTGAAATAGTCTTTTTCTTCCGTGTCGGCGAAATATACTTCCAAGGTCATTTTTTGGGTATATCGTTTTAAGCCGTTTTCAGCCCCTCTGACGGCTTCTTGTTGGTTTTGGGATAATTGCCTACTGTCTAAGATTTCGCCCGTTTCTGGGTCAAATTTTGCGGTCTCCGTTGATTTTGGCGCTTTCTCTTGTTGCTGAGCTAAAACTTCCTCACGTTCTCGTTCAGCTCGCTCTTGAGCCAATCTAATTTCTTCTTTTTGCTTTTCAAAAGCGTAGTCTGCCTTGATTTGTTCCAACACTTCAACCAAAGTCATGTCTTTCAACATCCGAATATATGGCTGGTCTGTCATTCCGTACTCAGCGCATTGCCCTGAGATTGCTGAGATGGTTTTCTTGTATTCTTCTTGTTTCTGAAACTCAAATGTGACCATGTCATCAAGTGACTTCATAGTGGCTTTTTTAAGCGTCACGCCGTCAGCCATGAAATCGCCAGCCTTGACATACTCAAGGGCCTTCTCGTCAAATAGACGAGGGTCAAGCATGTATTCTGACGCCTTATTTGTAATGTAACCCTTAACAGTATCCAGTCTGAGTGCTTTCTGGTGGTCTTCAAACTCTTTGACATCTTTCGCAATCTTTTTGATAACACCATCAAGCGGTTCAACCTGCTCTGTGATGTATTCGTTAAAATCATCAGCGGTTTTTGACAAAACCTTTTTGATTTTGATACGTTCATCAGATATCTGCTTGAACAGTTTTCTGAGATCAGCTAATACCTGCTTATCGTCCTTGATTGTCGAAGCAGTAACTGTGTAATTCTGGTACTTCGTTACCACCTCTTTAATATTTTGTTCAAACAACTCACGGTCTAAAATTTCAACCTGAGCTTGTGTTACACTTACTTGTAATTCTTGCATGTTAGTACTCCATTTCTTCTAAGAGTTCGCCTTGGACTGTCTTCTCAACTTGAGTAGGTTCAGGAACTGGGTGATTCGCCTCTTGTTCTTTATTGAATTGCTCAATCTGAGCCATCTTGCGTGTTACGACATCCTCTCGACTTTCTTGAGGTGTGACATCTTTGATACGGTCAAATGTTTCTCCGCCGTCATCCTCTGTGTACATATTGCCTAAATCCTCAGGGAAAGCCTCTCTAAGAGCATTTACCAGAGCCGTCTTTCTAATCATAGTAGCTGGCATAGAGTTCCAAGTGCTTTGTTTCTTGTCATATTCCTCACGGCTAACAAAGATCTCCACAGGTACCTTGAAATTTTTGCGGTACACTCTTGCCCATCCGCCTATCAATGTGTCTCCTGGGAGCATGATTGCCCCTTTGCGTTCGTGCATAACACCCTCGCTATCTGCCGCCACTACTCCAGCCTCAAAGCCTTCATAGTCTTTACATTGAGCGGCACGTTTCAAGAAAGCCTCTTTGGAGACAATTAAACTGAACTCTGTGCCTCCATTACGATTTTTGTAAGCCACAATGTAGACCTCGTTAGCAAATGGGTTAAGATTGCGACCTTTACATAAGGCTAGAGCCTGACCTATTTGTTTTTCAGTCAACAGGTTTTGTGGGTCAAAATACTTTTTGATGTCTGCCCCAGTCAATGAACTTGGGTCAATAGTAATATCACGTTTTGTCTGCGTTGCTAATTGATTATTTGTCATTTTCTTCTTCCTTTCGTCTTCTTCAAATTCCAATTTTCACGTTTTAAGTGTCTATTTTCGTTTTGCAATTTCAAAATAATATCCTGTTGGTCGTTGATGATTTCTCCGAGTTCAATTCCGAGATGCATATATTCAGCTCGCCAGTTGTCGATTTCTTCGTGTAGCTCCTGAATCATACTTCATCCCCCACGTATCGATACTGCCCACAGCCAACATAGATGTACTGGCTTGGGTCAAGTTCCTCACGTTCTTCAGGCGGTTGCATTATATCTCTGTCGTAATCAAACATGAGCATACACCTTTCCAAGTTCCAGCAATTCGTTTTTTTCTTCATGATTGGCCAAAAGCCATACACGGTTTTCAAGTTCAATTCTAGTCATTAGCGTCTCCTTTGCTCTACCCCAAATACTTTTCATAGCGTGATCTTCGTGGTTCTGGCAAGGCTAGAGGCTCAGGGCGCAATCCTTGAGGCGGTTCGTTGTCGTAGGTGAAGCCTTTGAACTCTCTGCGGATATTCTTGCGGATTTCTTGTCGCTGTGCCTCTCTACCACGTTCGTATGCTTGGTTGTAACCTTGGATAATCATAGACGCAAATTCTTGCTCTTCTCGTCTTTCTTCTTCCTTCTGGCGGATTTTCTCCTCTTCCTGCTTATCCATCTGATGAGCTAGAAGCCCTGCACCGATAAATCCTAAAATCACTGCACCAGTTCCTAAAAGCTGGCTAACTAATGGTGGTTCAAACATTATTCTTCCTCTTCATCATCTTCTTCTGCCATATTCTGCTTAATCGCCTCACTTGGGCTCATGCCATCCAATACATCCTTGATGACATGTGAGATGTCGTGGGTTACTTTCAACGGCTTTTCTAACTCATTAGGTAGCCCCAAAAGTTTTGTAGTTAGCAATCCAAGCGTAGATAATTTATGTAGCTTTTTTTGTAACTGTTCAATGCGTTCAATTTTTTCCTGTTGCGCTTTGATAATTTGGTCTTTGTTAATCATTGTTTTTCTCCTGTGGATAACTCAGTTATCCCTTTCTTTTATTTAGATTAGTAGTAGTTTGTTGTAAAGTTAGTAGTTATTATTCTGCTATCGTGTCATCTTAACGGTTTTAGACATTTCTTTCTTCCATGATTGACTGCCTCGATATTGCAGATAAGCATCAAAACCTTTGATTGTGACAAGCTGACCATCGTTTCTAAGGTATTTTTGTTGACTAGGTAATTTTTTCATCTCTCGCCTCATATCTCCCGCTTGTCGTTTTGAACATCCAAAGATGTGCTCTAGTTCTTCATCGTTTGCAGAAATCTTCTCGATGATCACGTCTTTAATTCTCACGATTTGAACTGTTTCCATTTTTGCTCCTTTCGTGGTATAATTTTCTTGAATAATTTTGTCATGCGCCTGATTTCCGTCAGGTGCTTTTTTGCTATCTCCTTTTCTGCTATAATGAAACCAGAAAGGAGGTAATATTATGACTGAAATTCACGCATGTCTTTGCGGAAATTGGGTGAACCTATCAGCCGACGACGATTGTGTAATGGGACCAAATATGGCTAGTCCTTACATTTGGTGGGAAGAAAATGCAGAACTCTACTCACCAATTTCTAAACCTGAAGCAAACTCGATGTACCATCAGGATTATATCTACATTCACTATCGTGGCGCTGACTATCGTATCCATCCAATGTTCATTCAAATCGTTTCTAGATAACTTTTTCTAGTCTGCTAGAAATGATTTCTAAATCTAAGTCGTCCAGTTTCAACTGGTCGGCTTTTTGATTTAAACGAGCTTCGATAGCTTGGTTAATTTCAAACCATTCTATTTTTGTAAATCGGCTCCTGAATTTTAGAAATTCCTTTACTGCTTCTTTCATACTGTCCTACTTTCCATTGCCCTGAGTTCTATCTCATGGCTGACTTGTCTAAATAGCTTCTCACATGCTATTTTTGCTTCTCTGTACGTTGTAGATTCGCTGATGAAGTGATCAGCAAGTTCAATGATTTTATCTTCCATTCAGACTCCTATATCAGTCTTGAGACTGATGTTTTTTTCTCCTCGATTGCTATAATATTCTTGACTAGGACCTCTCACCGTTTTAGTCAAAATTTCAATAGAAAGGAGGAGATAGTATGGCAAATACTCCAATAAAACCTGGAACAGATAATCAGAAACCTGGTCGCTATGTAGAGGTAGGACCTCGTGGCGGAAAAGTTACTAATGGTCATACCGCAACTATCGGAAAAGGTGATCGGCTCCCTCCGACATCTGCTAAAGGCAACGGTTGGAAAAAAGTCTAATCTTCGTTTGCGTACAATCGTTCAATGGTTGTACGCTTTTTCCATACACAAAAGCACATTCCCAAAAAATCAATTTGAATCCATGCTTCGGCGTAATCTTTCCCATTGCTGGCATAGTGAGTTATATAATGGTGAATCATTTTATTCCTTCCTCCTATTGAGTTACTTGAGAAGTATCATGAATGGCTTCATAGCTAAGACGCTTGAATTTTTCTAAGTCTATCTGAAAATTGATAGGCTTTTTTCTTTTCCCACTATACGGATATCGTCTTGGTCTCATTTCCTCACCTCCTAACTCGTATAAATCCCGCCATTTCTGGCAAAGGCTCGTAGTTCGTTCATCTTTCTTGTAAATTGGTAGTCGCTTGTAATCAACAACCGCTCTTTCAGCAAGCTAGACAATCCGTAATGTTTTTCTTCAAACTGTTCAATAATCTGCTGACGCTCTTTAATAGTCACTTGCTGACAAGGTGCGTCTAGACTCTGTGTCATTGCTAAATTTGAACGCATTGGTCTTCATGTTTCCTTTCGTTATTCTATCTACGAGGCTTTTCTCGTAAAGTTTCTCCAAGTGATTGCCCCCGTAGTTGGTTGTAATAATCGTGTTCGTCCTGTTTTCAAGTATCTGATACAGGACTTTTTGCATCCAGTTGTTCCCCTGCTTGATTTCATCGCCTACACTTGACTCTTTGCCAAGATCGTCCAAAATCAAGTAGTCCACTTTCTGCAAGAACTGGATAGTCCGTCTTTCTTCCCACTTGGAATCCTTGTATCTAAAAGCGTCTTTCATCCGTGAGAATAGTTCCATGGAGGGAATATAGACCACCGAGCGCTTCAACTGGAACTTCTGGAAACTCTCGTTCAGTGTCTTAGCAATTCCAATTGCTAGATGGCTCTTCCCAACTCCAGGCGGACCGCTGATAATCGTATTCCCTTCATATCGCTCTTTCACATAGTCAACCGTCACACGTTTAGCGAAATTGACCGCCTCAGCATCTTGGTCTGTGTGAATCTCAAAGCTGCCGATAGTCGCATTCTTCAAATCAGGCGGAATAATACTCTCCTTAGCAAACAAAGAGTAAGACCTTGTATTTCTAATTTGAGCCTCAGCTTGCGCCAGTTGCTCTCCTGCTTGACTGTGGATTTTCTCCTGTCCGCATTCAGGGCAATAAGTCAGCACATTCTGCGTGCAAGGGTTGACTGAGCGCCACATATAGACTCCCTCATGTTTGGGGCATTGGGTATTCAAGGTTTCAATCTGTAAAAATCTACCCTGCAATTCATCTCTTGATACTGCTCGCATAGCACCCTCCTAGAATCCCAGTCGTGGGTTGTAACCGTCGTCTGACAATCTTAACTCACTGCTTGGCTTCCCACTTGACCGCTTCGGTCTCTGTCTATTCTCTACCAACTCAGCAGTCACTAGACCTTTCTGTTTCCAGTCTCTCAAAATACTCTCAAGATACTTAAAGTAAGGTTTACCATTGCCCACACATTCCTTGATTGCTAACTTGATAACCTCTTTACTATGGTCTTGCAAGAAGTATTTCAAATCCTCAATCTCAAACGGTGTTGGGTATCTGCCAAACTCTGAAAAAATCCAATCGTGAACAATCCCCAAGTCATTTTCGGGTGCGTCCTCTATACTATATAGATTATTAGCACCAGCACCATCTGGTTCAGTAATTCTGTTTATGTAACTCTGATTAATGTAACTCTGATTAGAATCAAAGTTTTTTACTTCCGTAGGTAAAGAATTTTTACTTATGTAACTAGATAACCTATTTACATAAATCTTGTCGCTTTTGTTAAATTGCTTTTTTAATTCAATCAAGCCAAAATCAACTAATTCCTTTTTTCTCTTGATGATTGTAGGTTTTGATAACTGAACAAAATAATCTTTTTGTAGCTCTTCAATCGATAAATGAATATATGCTCCTTTTTCATCAATCCAGTTATTCTTCAAAGACAATTTAAGCCTATCTTTCATAATTGAATACAAAACTTTTGCTTCCATACTTAATTCTGAAAACGCTTTGTCTTTAATCAAAACAACTGGTATTTTTATGAAGTCAAGGAAATCTTCGATGTCGTCTTTTTGTATCACCATTCAACTAAATCACCTCCTATTTATAAAAATCCCCAGAAACTATACACTTGAAGTGTAGTTTTTCTCGAAAAAAATTTCATCCAGTGGAATATCAACTATACGACAGAAATCTATAGCTGTAGTTATTCTCATAGGTGTATCATATCTTTCATAATCCATGTATGTATTTCTAGAGATTCCTAATTTTTTAGCGATTTCCTCTTGAGTCATTCCTGTTTTTATTCTCGCCATTTTTAAGCTAATTTTTTGCACGCACTCACCCCCTTATCTTAATTCGTCTAAGCTGACTTCCAGTGCATCAGCGATTTTGCACATATTCGTCCACGACATCTCTTTCATCCTACCAGCCTTCAGATTTGAAAAATTAGATGGATGGACACCCGATTCCTTAGCTAAACGATACATCGACCAGCCTTTTATTTTTAATTGTTTTTCAATTTTATCCCACATCAAAAAACACCATATGTTGTGCTTTTCAAGCACACTAAATCCTTTCTTATACAATATGTTGACAACCAAATACGTTTGGGTTATAATATATCTTGACTAAGACCTCTCATGTTTTAGTCAAAATTTCAATAGAAAGGAGGTTCAAAAAATGAGTAAGCTTAGCCATAAGCCAAACCACGTTGTTAAGAAACTAACCTGGGAAAATCTCGATAATATTCTATTATCTTATTTTTCAGAGTCGACTACTGATAAACCTAGCGCAGTAATTCAGTTATCTGATTTTGAAATGTCTAAAGCTGAAATTATCGAAGAAGCAACTGCTCAAGGTTATCAAGTTATCGATAATTCTGATGGTTACTTAAAGTTTCTATAACGAATTTTAAAGATGATATATTTGTACGATTTACATCAATATCTCTTTTTAACTTAGCGATCTGTCTATCAGATTGCTTTTTTCTTTTCCCACTATACGGATATCGTCTTGGTCTCATTTTCTCACCCCCTTTCAAATGTGGTATAATCAAAATAAAACGATTGGAGAAAAAATATGTCATTTGATCTTTCTAAATTAAGCCTAGGCAGTCGCTTCGCAGGCAATTCAAAAGCATTTCAATGCCCTGTATGTTCAGGTTTCTCTTCCCATTTATGGACTTATAATCCTATTGATATCAATAGAGATTACAAAGAATCTATCAAATTTATTATAATTGCACAATGTCAGGCTTGTAATCAATTTTCTATTTGGATAACAAATGAAATCCAAATAACGTATGGCTCCAGGATAGTATTAAACACAAGCGATGCAACGTCGACATTAATTTTCCCAAATGTTGCCGAAGGAGTACCTAAACCTAATAATGATATGCCTGATGATGTGAAAGAAATCTATATTGAAGCTGGAGAAGTTCTAAATATATCGCCTAGAGCTTCTGCAGCTCTATCCCGTCTAGCTATTGAAAAGCTTGTTGCTCATTTAAACGCACAAGGTAAAGATTTAAATACCCAAATTGGAAGTCTTGTCTCTAAAGGAATGCCAATAGAAATCCAACAAATGCTAGACAGTGTTAGAGTAATAGGGAATAATGCTGTACATCCAGGTCAAATAGACATAAAAGATAACAAAGAGTTAGCTTTATCATTGTTAAGTTTTATCAACTTGATTGTAGATAATCGAATCACACAACCTAAAAAAATTCTAGACATATATAACCTATTACCTGATTCCTACCGAAATTCTATCGAAAGAAGAGATAATTAATCTTTCTCAAAGATTAATACATTTTCTTTGTCCCAATACTGAGTTACAACTCTAACCGGGTCATCTTCTGTCCCTTTCCCTCGTTTAAATGTAATTTTTATCAATTCAACAATTTCAACACTTTCCATTCCCTACTCCTTATCTTTTTTATCACATCGATACTTCACTATCTGACGAATAGTAAAAGATACAATCACAAATCCTGCTAGGATTATCAATCCAACATTTTCATCCATTGCTTTTCACGGCAAATGATGGTACACTATCAAGTAGAGGTTGGGGCTTCTGCCCCTTTCTCTACTTTTTCTTAAGCTCTTTGTCTTTGAGCTTGTAAGCTAAGTACTGCTTATGCCAAAGACGAGCTTCGTTTACTAAGCCTAGTACCAAGATGACGGTTGTGGTGTCCTTGGTTGCTAGGCTTTTTATGATGTGTTCCATCATTCGCCTTACCTCCTGTTTTATTTTGCTCTATGAGCAACAACCTGCCAAGGATTTGAACCTTGGTGATACCAATCAGGCTACATTCATTTTATCAAGCATTCCTGCAAATGCTGCATCAAAACGAATGTCATCGATTTCCTCTTGAGTGAAACCAGCATCAAGAAGGTAACGCTCTTGGCGTTCAATCTCCTCTGCTAACTCTGTCCATCCAAAAGCGAATTGACGGCAGTTAGTACAGAATGTTTCAAGTTGGCTGTAGAGGAAGTTTTCCTCGTAAGTACCTTGGATTAAAGTTTCCTTAGCTACTGCTTTAAAGATGTTGATTGCTTTCTCGTTTAATGTGTTCATGGTGTTTCCCTCCGGTTTGTTTTTGTTATTTCCTTAAGCTTG
Organism: Streptococcus sp. 3613; assembly: GCF_013277375.1. Lineage (NCBI taxonomy): Bacteria > Bacillati > Bacillota > Bacilli > Lactobacillales > Streptococcaceae > Streptococcus > Streptococcus sp. 3613. The sequence continues at coordinate 15,518 of NZ_VMMV01000046.1, read as the reverse complement.
ATTATATTATACTACACTTCAAGTGTAGTTGCAAGTGTTTTTTGCCTTTTTGTTAAAAAAATTTTACTTTTTTACACTTTAAGTGTACAATAGGGGTATAAAACAAAGGAAAGAAAGGAGTTAGCGAATGGATTCATTGGCTCAAAATATAAAGTACTATCGTAAACTATCTGGACTTACTCAAAAGGAATTGGCTAAGAAACTGTCAGTGGCTCCTACTGCTATATCGGCGTGGGAAGTTGGTAGAAACCAGCCTCTAATGAATAATATAGAGCAGATGTCTGCTATTTTTGGTATCAAAAAATCCCTGCTACTCGGTGAAGATTTTTCAAGTCATGTTGATAAAGCCACTTCCCCAATCCAAACCATCTACGACGAACTAAAACCTCCAAGACAAGCCAAAGTCCTGAATTATGCAAAGAGGCAACTGAAAGAGCAGAAAAACGAAGAAGAAACGAAGGTAAACGAAGTATCGGAAGTTATCATCTTGTACCAAGTTGAGGTTGTATCTGAGACGGCAGCAGCTTCTGGATTTAACTATGGATTTGGGTACGACGATACAGACAGAGAGATTATAGAGGTCGACGAGCAACCACCACATCACGATATTGCGACTAAGGTCAGCGGAGACTCCATGCAGCCTGACTACCAAGACGGAGATATTCTCTATTTAGTAGACAAAGGACTGACCACCTACAACGGAGACCTAGCAGTTATCGCATACGGAGACCGTTCTTACTTTAAGAAGATCTATACCGAAAACGGACGCTTACGCCTCGTATCACTCAATGACAAGTACGAAGACATCATCCTAGACTTCCCACCAGCCGAAGACACGCACATCAAGATTTATGCGGTTATCGGGGTGTATAGAGGGGAATAAAAAAATTATTTTTTTAAAAATATTAAAAAAACAGTTGACTTTTTAAAAAAAATCATTTAGAATGAATTCATTAGAGAAAAAGCGTCGGGATCTCTACGGGGACCGATACGGGAAAACTCCTTCATTCTAAATTAGAATGGGGGAGTTTTTTTGAAGCCGTTTAAAACAATCGAGGAACAAATCGCAACACTAAAAATCAGAGGGTTATCCATTACAGATGAGTCTAAAGCAGCTAAGTACCTGCTAAGTAACAATTACTACAATATTATCAATGGATACAGTAAGTTTTTTCAACACCCTGGTACTGACACTTATATTGACGGCGTCACATTTGACGAAGTTTCAAGTCTCTATACATTTGACAAAGATGTAAAACGAGCCATTTTGCAAGCTATTCTTGAAGCTGAACACCATATCAAGTCAATCACTGCTCACAGATTCGCCGAAGCCTACCCCAGTCAAAAATACGCTTATTTAAACACCAATTCTTATGCAGATAATAAAATATTAGACGTGGGATTTATTGTATCAAAACTATCCAAAATCATAAACACAAACAAGCGATACAGAGGAAATTCCATTCACCACTACGCACATACTCATTCAGATGTCCCAATCTGGGTACTAACTGATTATCTAGAGTTTGGAGATTTACGCACGATTATTGAAAACCTGCCGAACTCACTCCAAAATGAAATCGCACGGGATTTAGTAAGTTTTATAAGCACAAACATACCTGACTTTAACGATGTTTTCCCACCAGAAACCTTGATATCTTTTCTAAAAAATATTAACGAGGTACGAAACAAATGCGCTCACAATAATCGCTTATTAAACTTCAGATGCCGTTCTAATAGTACGTTTTGGGAAACGATTCATAACGAAGAGATCTTGATGGGAGATGACAGTAGAAAAACTGTATATTCAACAATTATTAGCCTTCAATGCTTTATTAGTAAAGCAGAATTCAACATTTTATGGAATACTCTTAGAAAGAAAGTTATCAAACTAGAGAAAAAGCTGCCTTCTATAGACATCAATGTAATCAACCAGTCTTTAGGTTTTCCTAATGATTGGCACCGTAATGAACCAAGAGTATAAATTAAAACCAACTGTTTCCAAAATGGAAATAGTTGCGTAAACCGGAAATAAAGGAGAATACCAATGAAAAAACTACTCACTACGTCAGCTATCTTGCTTACTGCTACTGTTCTAGTAGCCTGCTCTAACAATCAATCAACTACCAAAGATAGCTCGGAGCAACCAAAGCGAACGACAAATCTGCTTCTAAAAAGGCTACTAGCTTAGACGATTTTAAAAAAGCGCTAGAAAGCAATGGCTTCACTATCAAAGAAGAAATCTCAAAAGAAGCTAGTCTTATTCAAGCCGAATCAGGGAAAGGGTTCATCTTAGAAGATGATACTGCTGTAGAGGTTTACGAATATTACGATAAAAACCCAATGTTTAAAGAAGCTAAGAAAGAAAAAGAGTTAATCGGACACCCTGCTTATATCTACGGAAATTATGTTGTTTTAGTGCTTAATGCTACAGACTCAAAAGATAAGATTTTAGAGAGCTTCAAAGGATTTGAGTAGATTATTGACAGTATTTATAAATTGAACTATAATTAAGTTACTTAGAGGTTTACCCTCATATTTTTAAACTTTGAGCCTTTGCGCTCCAGGGAAGTAGCTTAATTGTTACTTCCCTTTTTTGAGTTATAAATACTTGAAATAAACAAAAACACCCCCATATTCGCCAATAGCAACCTCATCCCATAGGTCTATTGTGCAAAATTGATATTTTTTGAAAATTATATTACAATACAGCTATCAGGAGTTTAGCTCCATAAAGTTTAGGTTTGGATTTTAGATCCATAACGTGATGGTAGCCGTATTTGATACGACTACTTTTCTTTTCATATTCTAGTAAACATAAGTCGTTAAAATAAGTTGACGTTTGACAGAAATTAAAAAAAGAAATACACTAAGAATGTAAAAAAGCCTTGTTCGTCAAGTATAAAATCGTCTGGTGTACTTCTAAGAGGTACACCTTATTTTATTATCTGACGAGCTGCCAACTGTTTCCATTTTGGAAACAACTCAAAAAAATCCCCACACTCGCAAAGTTTGGCGACTCTGAGTGTGAGGATATCCAGTATAGTAAAAGGCATTAAAAGCCCTCTTTACTATACCCATTTTATCAAAAAAGTGAGGTAAATACAATGTGGATGGAAGAACTTCCCAACGGAAAATACAAATTTTTTGAGCGATATAAAGATCCATATACTGAGAAATTAAAAAAAGTTTCAGTCACGATGGAGAAGAAAACTCCCCAGGCAAGAAATCAATCTGCTATCTTGTTGCAAGAGAAGATAAATAAAAAACTCAGCACAAAACAAGTAGAAAGCATTACATTTGAAGAAATCTATAACCTTTTCTATAAATCATGGGCGCAAACAGTAAAGGAATCAACAAAACATAATTGTAAATCAGTTGATAAGAAGATGAAGGAAATCATACCATCCGATACCATACTTGCTAATCTTGACAGGCGTTTTCTTCAAGAGGCTATTGAAAAAATTATTGAAAGCAACGGATATATTACAGCTAAAAAAGTACGGCATAGGCTCAGAGGTATCTTTAATTACGCCGTTCAATACTCTTACATTGAAAATAACGAGGTCGATTATACTACGATTCCTCAAAAACCAAAGACTTTAGAAGAACTGGAAAAAAAACGTAACAACTTTCTCACCATGCAAGAAATAAAAGCACTTGTCGATGCCCTTAATCGTCGAGAATATCACCAAAAGTACGCTGATATGGTTCTTGTGCTGGCATTAACTGGTATGAGATATGGTGAGTTAACTGCCTTACAACTGAAGAATATAGACTTCGAAAACAACAAAATTGAGATCACAGGTAATTTTGATTCAGTAAACAAAATCAAGACGCTACCAAAGACTACAAATTCAATACGGACAATCAAAGTATCAGAGAGTGTCATAGAAGCTATTCAAAGACAAATAGTACGACTTAGCGAACGTTTCCAGCCATTGTCAAGCGATGATTATATTTTCTGTTTTGAAAAATGGAATCAACCTACAACAATAGCTTGCTTCATACAGATATTAAAAAAATATGGAAAACAGGCTAAAATAGAAAAAAACTTATCTAGCCATATTTTTAGGCATTCTCATATTTCGTTTTTAGCAGAGTCTGGCCTTCCAATAAAATCAATAATGGATCGAGTTGGACACTCAAATGCAAAGATGACTTTGGAAATCTATTCTCATACTACTGAGGATATGGAGGATAAACTGGTCAATAAATTAGATACTATTTTTTAATTCTGCCCCTTTTTTGCCCCTTTTTGATTTCACAACACAACAAAACCCCTTGAAGATATTGATAATTCAAGGGGTTGCTTTATATCGTTATAATTCATCGGCTATCTTATTGATTTTTCTGAGTCTATGGTTGACACCACTTTTGGTCAGAGGGGTGCTGAGGCTATCTGCTAACTGCTGGATAGAGTAGTCTGGGTGCTGAATACGCAACTGCGCTACTTCCTGCAAATCCACTGGCAGATTTTCTAAGCCCATGATATCTTTGATTTTACTGATATTATTGATAGTCTTCATGCTGGCAGAAACTGTCCGAGCGATATTAGCTGTCTCGGCATTATTGGCCCGATTGAGGTCGTTACGGGTTTCTCGCAAAATCTTAACCCGCTCAAAATCATCACGCGCCTGCATGGCTCCGATGACTATCAAGAAGTCCATAATGTCTTCGGCACGCTGGAGATAGGTCACAGCTCCCTTCTTGCGCTCAAGCACCTTGGCATCCAGTAAAAATTGCTGGAGAAGTGAGGCAATCCCTTGCGCGTGGTCCAGATAAACAGAACTGATTTCCAACTGGTACTTACCTGATTCAGGGTCACGAATACTTCCATTTGCCAAGAAAGCACCACAAAGATAAGCACGACCTGCTTCCTCATCCGATAAAATCGCCTCATCAATACCTGTTTCCAGGTCAAAGAAAGAGTCTGCCAAGTGCAAATCACTTAACAAATCCTGCACCTTTTCATCTGTAAAAACGGTATAGACGCGATTCTTGCGAAGATTGCTCCTCTGGTGGTGACGAATTTCCGATTTGATTTCATAGAAATGGAGAAAGGACTCATAGAGGTGACGGGCCAGTTTGGCATTTTCTGTCACAACTGACAAAGTCAAGCCCGAAGTCGAGAGACCGATGCTACCAGACATTTTGATAATGGCAGATAATTCATACCGGCTCAGATGGTGTTGACCTAGGATTTCTTCTTTTACTGCTACTGTGAAACTCATTTTCTCACCTGTATAATCCGCATCAACTCATCCACAATCAAATCTCCATCGTGGAAGGCACCGCCATTTTCCAGACGAAGGAAGTTGGATGAAATCACGCGCGGAACTTGCTTACAAAGACCAGCAAAATCATGTTCCACCTGGACCAAGTATTCATCAAAGCGATTGGAATTCATGTATTCTTGAGGCACTTTTTCGATATTCACCAAGACCGTATCGATAAAAGGTCGGCTAAGGTGACGATGCAAGACTTCCACGTGATCACTATCTGTAAAGTGTTCTGTCTCCCCACGTTGGGTCATAATATTGCAGACATAGGCGATTTCTGCCTTGGTTTCCAAAAGCGCCTGCCCGATTTCCTTAATCACGATATTGGGCAAAATAGAGGTAAAGAGAGAACCAGGTCCGAGGACAATCATGTCACTTTCAAGAATGGTCTGGACTACTCGACGGCTGGCCAGAGGCGTATCATCGTTGAGGGTATTGGTCACATAGACATGGTCAATCATGCCTGGATGGTCTGCAATATGACTCTCTCCAGCCACTTCTGTCCCATCCTGAAAGACTGCATGCAAGGTCAAAGGATGGTCACTGGAAGGATAAATCTTCCCAGTTGTATGGAAAAATTTGCTCAATAACTGCATGGCATTATAGGTCGAACCCTGCATCTCTGACAGACCTGCAATAATGAGATTGCCCAATGGATGGCCAGCAAAGGCTCCGGCATCCTCGGAAAAGCGATACTGAAAGACTTTCTCATAAAACTTAGGCATATCCGACATGGCCACAAGGACATTACGAAGATCACCTGGCGGTGTCAATTGCTGCATATTTTTTCGGAGTTCACCTGATGAACCACCATCATCCGCCACCGTTACGATAGCAGCGATTTCCACATCTTTTTCACGCAGACTTTTAAGAATGACGGGGATCCCAGTACCTCCACCAATCACCGTTATCTTTGGTTTTCTCATGAACGGTTTACCGTTTCCTTTCTCCGGTCTTTGTCGCGATGCCCTTCATTAACAGGCCAATTCTTGGATAAGTCCTGCGCCAAGCGTTTAGCAAAGGCCACACTACGGTGTTGTCCACCTGTACAACCCATGGCAATGGTCAAAACAGACTTCCCTTCCTTTTGGTAACTTGGCAAAATCGGCTCAATCAAGGCCAATAAATGCTGATAAAAATCTTCTGACTCAGGATGATTCATGACATAGTCATAAACAGGTTCATCCACACCCGTTTGGTTTCTCAGCTCTGGAAGGTAATATGGATTTGGCAAAAAGCGCACATCAAAAACCAAGTCTGCATCAATTGGGATTCCATATTTAAAGCCGAAAGACATGACTTCGATACGGAAAGACTGGGCTTGTTCTTGATCTGAAAACTGCTCTGCAATGGTTTTACGTAGCTCACGAGGAGTGAGTTCAGTTGTATCCACCACATTTTGGCTCATATTTTTCAAAGGTGCCAAGAGTTCACGTTCCAGCTTGATTCCATCCAAAATCCGTCCATCTGCAGCTAATGGGTGACTCCTTCTGGTTTCCTTGTAACGGGCTACCAATTCCTTATCTGCTGCGTCCAAAAAGAGAATTTTAAAGTCCAGTTCTTCCTTGTTTTCCAACTCATCCAAAACAGTTTGAATCTCCGAGAAGAAAGAACGGCTACGCATATCCACTACCAAGGCCAACTTGGGATCGTCTTCCTTAGTTTCCACCAACTGCAAAAACTTAGGCAAGAGGGCTGGCGGCATATTATCAATAGTAAAATAACCCAAATCTTCGAAGGACTGAATGGCAACTGTTTTCCCTGCACCACTCATTCCTGTCACAATCACCAAGTGAAGTTGTTTCTTTGTCATCTTTTTCTCCTTATATCAAAAGAAGTTTGGCAACACCAAACTTCAACTAGCTTATCCAATCTCTGCGATGACTTCAATTTCGACTTTTACATCACGAGGAAGACGAGCTACCTCTACTGCTGAACGAGCTGGAAATTCCTCTGTAAAGGCCGTTTGGTAAACCTCGTTAAAAGGAACAAAATCGTTCATATCGCTCAAGAAGCAAGTTGTTTTGACAACATGGTCAAAGTCTGTTCCTGCCTCTGCCAAAATAGCACCGATGTTTTTCAAGACTTGTTCTGTCTGTTCTTGGATCGTTTCTCCAACGATTTCCCCAGTTTCAGGAGATAGGGGAACTTGACCGCTAGCAAACAAAAGGTTACCAACGATTTTTCCTTGAACATAGGGTCCGATAGCCTTTGGGGCCTTATCTGTATGAATTGTTTTTGCCATTTTCTTTTCCTCACAATTTTTCTAAGATTGCATCCCAAGCCTCATCCATCCCTGCCTTGCTGACAGATGAAAAGAGAATAAAGTCATCACTTGGGTCAAAGTTTAATTTCTTTTTGATTGCTGATTCGTGCTTGTTCCATTTACCACGAGGAATCTTGTCCGCCTTGGTCGCCACAATGATAACTGGAATCTCATAATACTTGAGAAATTCGTACATCTGCACATCATCTGCTGACGGATCGTGACGGAGATCCACCAAACTGACCACTGCACGGAGATTTTCTCGAGTTGTCAGATACTCCTCAATCATGCGCCCCCACTTTTCACGTTCCTTTTTGGAAACGCGGGCATAACCATAACCAGGCACATCCACAAAGCGCATCTTGTCGTCAATGTTAAAGAAGTTGAGAAGCTGGGTTTTCCCAGGTTTCCCTGACGTACGAGCCAGATTCTTACGGTTCAGCATGGTGTTGATGAAGCTAGACTTACCAACATTTGAACGCCCTGCTAGGGCAATCTCTGGTAGTTCATCCTGCGGATAGTGGGACTTATTCGCCGCACTGAGCAAGATTTCAGCATTGTGTATATTCAGTTCCATAGTCACCTCTAGGCTGTTTCTAGGATTGGTTTGTCCGTTCCATCGACAGCTTCTTTTGTAATGCGAACCAATTTCACATTTTCCTGACTCGGTACTTCAAACATGACATCCAACATGGTCTCTTCGATAATTGAGCGAAGACCACGCGCACCAGTTTTGCGTTCGATAGCCTTATTGGCGATTTCTTGAAGGGCTTCGTCATCAAATTCCAACTCAACGTCGTCATAAGATAACAAGGTTTGGTATTGTTTGACCAAGGCATTTCTTGGCTCTTTCAAGATACGAACCAAGTCATCGACCGTCAATTGCTCAAGAGCTGCAAAGACAGGCAAACGTCCAATCAACTCAGGGATAATACCGAATTTTTGAATATCTTCTGCGATGATTTCTTGCATGTAAGAGCTGTTTTCGTCAATCGCCTTGTTGTTTTGACCAAATCCGATGACTTTTTCTCCAAGACGTTGTTTAACGATTTCTTCAATGCCATCAAAGGCACCACCCACGATGAAGAGGATATTTTTAGTATCCACTTGAATCATCTCTTGTTGTGGATGCTTGCGTCCACCTTGAGGCGGTACGCTGGCAACAGTTCCCTCGATAATCTTAAGAAGGGCTTGTTGTACCCCTTCACCAGAAACGTCACGTGTGATCGATACGTTCTCGCTCTTCTTGGCAATCTTGTCAATTTCATCCACGTAGATAATCCCACGTTCTGCACGCTCGATATTAAAGTCAGCAGCCTGCAAGAGTTTAAGGAGGATATTTTCCACGTCCTCACCTACATAACCAGCCTCAGTAAGAGCTGTCGCATCCGCAATCGCAAAAGGCACGTTCAAGCTCTTAGCCAAGGTCTGGGCAAGGAAAGTTTTCCCTGAACCAGTTGGGCCAATCATCAAAATGTTTGATTTCTGCAAATCCACATCTTCTGACTCTTCACGCGTATCGTGGAAATTGATACGTTTGTAGTGGTTGTAAACCGCCACTGCCAAGGCACGCTTGGCACGATCTTGACCGATAACATAGTGGTTCAAGATATGGAGGAGTTCAATTGGTTTTGGCACCTCAGACAAGTCTGCCAAGACTTCCTCAACCAATTCTTCTCGAATGATTTCCTGAGCCAACTCCACGCATTCATTACAAATAAAAGCATTGTTGCCAGCGATTATTTTTTGTACTTCTTCTTGGTTTTTGCCACAAAATGAGCAATAAACCATCATATCATTATTCCTAGTTGTAGGCATGATTTCCTTCCGTTCTATTCTATACTGTCATTCTATCTAAAATAAGGTCATGTAAAAAGCATGGATACTATTGACCAAATTGGTAAAGGCATTTAACCAGAGCAGGACAGAAAGTCCATAGCGCTTTTTACGAAAAGCCTGTGCTCCTGCAAGCAAGCAGACCAAACACAGCATGGCTGTGAAAAAACCAAATATACTACGTTCCATTAGACTTCCTTTCTCTTGCGGTATTGGATGGTAAAATCATAAGGATTTTTCTCATCTTTGGTATAGGATTTGCTTGAAACCGTCTCAAAAATAGACAGGTCAAACTCTTCAGGGAAATAGGTATCTCCTTCCACCCGAGCATGAATGTGAGTCACAATCACTTCGTCAAGGTAGGGTTCAAAAGCTTGAAAAATTTGCTTTCCACCTAAAATATAAAGATTCTTATCTTGAGCCTGATACCAGTCCAAGACAGACTGAACATCATAAAAAGTAGCAACCCCGTCTATCTTTTCTTCCGGATTACGCGTCAAAATCAAGGTCTCCCGTTTGGGAAGCAAGCGACGCCCCATTCCATCAAAGGTCACACGCCCCATCAAGATAGCATGATTCAGAGTTGTTTCTTTGAAGTGTTGCAGTTCTGCTGGCAAATGCCAAGGCAGACGATTGTCCTTACCAATCACACCCTCTTCATCCTGGGCCCAAATAGCTACAATTTTCTTAGTCATGCTTCCATCCTTTTCACTGATAGTACTATTTTATCAAAAAACTCGAAAAAAGACTGATTTGGAATAGCTTACAAAATAGAAAAATCTGTAAGAAATTTCCTACAGATTTATCTATGTTTCCTTATTTCTTACAAACCAGGTGCTTGTCCAAGTTCTGCCGCAAGCATCCAAACTGTTTTCTCAAGTTCAGCCTTAGCACCAACAAAAATATCGTTTGTAACATCATCGCCTTCTTCGTCAGTCACATCCAACGCTTTTTGGAAAAGAGTGATGAGGTAGCGATAAATAGCTAGAACACGTTCCAAGCTTTCTTCAATATTACGGTATTCACCAGCTTCTTCTTCGATTTCACTATTTTGAAGGAATTCTGTCAATGTAGAGAATGGGCTTCCACCGAGTGTAATCAATCGTTCGCTGATTTCATCTAAATGACCATCAAGAGCATCCATGTACTCATCCATTTTTGGATGCCATACCATAAAACCGCGTCCACGCATATACCAGTGTACTTGGTGCAAAGCAACGTGGGCTACGTACAAATCAGCAACAGCTTGATTCAAAACTTCCTTTGTTTTTGCCAATGCTACTGGCGCTGCTTTTGTTAATGTTGCGACATCTTTTGCTGCTTCTTTTTTCAATTCTACCATTGTTTTCACCTCATTCATTATTTTTATGTAACCACTTCTTAATGATTACTACCTTAGTATACTACTAAGGAAAGACAATAGCAAGCCAAATGACCCACATGAGAAAAGTTGCAATAGACTGATAATTTAAGAATTCTTTAGAAGACGAAAAAGAGGTCTGGATGCTTATAGTCAATGGAAATCCATCAGCAAACTAGGAAACTAAACCCAGCTTAACCAAAGTACAAGTTTTGAGGTCGCAGGTAGAACTGACCACGCTGACGTGGTTTGAAGAAATTCCCCAAGACTATAATAGATTGAAATAAGAGGGAGCCAAGTCGATTAGGAAAGACAAATGAATTTCTAAAAATGTTTTAGCAACCGCAATGTCCTGGTCTATATTCAATCTACCATATAAGATTTATTTCCTAGCGAGATCTTGAATTTACTCGAGGATGAACTGCCATAAAACAAAGAAAAAGAGGGTGCTACTATCACATCCCTCTTTCAAATCATCGCTTAATACCAAACGCTGACATCTACGCGCCCTTGGATTCCTTTCATGTATTCAGAAGAGGTATATTGCCAACCTTTTTCTCCTGAATAATGAGGGTTTTCCCATTCTAAAGCATTGGTATAGGCCGCTACCCAGTTTACATGTTTTAAAATATCTGGGTGTTTTAAACGCGTCTGTAATAAACTACGATAGCTATAGACATACACATTTTGATAGCCCGCCTGCTTCATCGTCTCCATGTACTTGTTGATGATTTTAACCCAAGTGCCTGTATCACTTGGAGCTCTCTTGCTCTTATTTACATATTCCCAATTCTCAACATCATAATAGATAGGGTAAGACAGGTTCATATTGTATTTCTTTATAAGTTCAATGGTCTGTTTAGCGTCACTCTCAGCATCGGTCTCATTTTCAGCATAGGTATAGAGATAGACACCATAAGGAATTCCCAGACGGTTTAACTCCTTAATGTTATGCGCCAATTCCTTGTCTTCTTTACCGCTATAACCTAGACGAACAATGACACCATCCACTTCGTTCTCATCAATAACCTTTTTCCAATCATTGATACGACCATTGTGCTCACTAATATCAATGACTTTCTTAGCATGTTCGGTTCCCACTTGTTCTTCTCTATTATTAAAGAAATAGCGTTTACCATCTCTGTGAACCCAGCTGACATTCAAATCTTTCTTTTCTTTGAGCTCACCAGAGGCCGCAAAGATATAGCGAGCACCATCCATAATCACTTCGTCAGTCGCCATGGCACCACTTCCAGTCAAATAGTAGTTGCCTTGCCACTCATTCCGAGCCATATAGCCCCACTTCTTGAAATAGTACCATTTGCCGCCCACTTTTTGCCACTCTTGGTTGGCATAAGTTCCATCGGATTTTAGATAAAAATAAGCAGAATAAGCCGGATCATAAAGCCATTCATTTTGCATCATGGCACCTTGACCATTCAAGAAATAACTTCCTTGCCATTGGCTTTTAGCCATGTAACCCCACTCCTTGAAGTAATACCACTTATTTCCAATCAATTGCCATTCTTGATGAGCATAAGCCCCATCTGACTTGAGATAAAACCAATTCTTGTAATTACTGTCATAGATCCACTCGTTTTGGGCCATATATCCACCTGATTTCAGGTAGTAATTTCCATGCCATTCATTCTGCGCGTAACGACCATCTGACTTAATATAAAACCAAGCCTTATAGTAGTTGTCAAAAATCCATTCACTTTGAGCTTTAGAACCATCAGCCTTTACATAATAATCCCCATCCCAGTGGGCAGAGACACTGTTTCTCTGTTCATTACTACTAGTTGATGAAGTCCCTGTTGATAGACTAGATTTTTCTGAAACTGTGATTCCACTTGTTTCATCTGCCGCAATTCCTGAAACTCTTGCGCCAAGTAAGCAAAGACTTGCTAGCCCTATACATACAATTTTTGTTTTCAATCTTTCCTCTCCTATAAAAAATGGAACAGGCACCTGAATGCTGTTCCACCTAGCTTTTGCTACTGATTATTTTACAAAGTCAAGCAAAGCCAAGAAGCTTTCAGCTTCAAGTGACGCACCACCTACAAGGGCACCGTCAACGTCTGGACAAGCCATGTATGAAGCAACGTTCTCAGGTTTAACAGAACCACCGTATTGAACACGAACTTTGTCTGCAACTTCTTGACCAAAGTCAGCAGCTACAACGTCACGAACAACTTTACACATTTTTTGTGCGTCGTCTTGTGAAGCTGATTTACCAGTACCGATAGCCCAGATTGGCTCATAAGCGATAACTGATGCAGCAACTTGTTCAGCAGTCAATCCAGCCAATGCAGCAGATACTTGAGCGCCTACAAACTCAGCAGCTTTACCAGCTTCGTAAGTTTCAAGTGACTCACCACAACAGATGATTGGAAGCATACCGTTTGCAAAGATTGCTTTTGCTTTTTTGTTGATATCTTCGTCAGTTTCATGGAAGTAGTCACGGCGTTCTGAGTGACCGATAACAACGTAGTCAGTACCGATTTCTTTCAAAACTTGTGGGCTTGTTTCACCAGTGAAAGCACCTGCATTTTCAAAGTAACAGTTTTGAGCAGCAACTTTAAGATTTGAACCTTTTGCAGCAGCAAGAACAGTTGTCAAATCAAGAGCTGGAGCAGCGATACCTGCTTCAACAAGATCTGATGAAGGAAGTTTTGACGCAACTGCTTCAACAAATGCTTTAGCTTCTTCTGGATTTTTGTTCATTTTCCAGTTACCAGCGATAAATGGTTTACGTGACATTTCACATACCTCTTTTTTCAATTTATTTTCTACTTATTTTATCACAATTAGACACAGCTTGCAAATCTTACTCGGATTTCAAGTCTGCTTACATGGATTAATCCTTCCAGAGATCCATGGCATTTATGAAATCTGCAGACACCTGTGTCAACTGAGGATTGCTTGCTTCTCTCTCTGCCCGTTTAGCCTCGATTTGAGCCACACTCTTGATACCTTCATGGCGCCAGTTTCTCAAAATCGCCTGAATGTACTTCCAGTTTGCTTTTCCATTTAAAACAGCTTCACGAAGAGCCTCCTTAATCAAGTCAGCACTGGTCCCATCTTCTTTTAATGTCTTAGTCAAATCTTCAATCTCAAAAGGTGTCAACAAGCGTCCTAATTCCTGCTGGAAGGTTTCTACCAAATCCTTGAGCTGATTTTGAGGTGTCAACTGGTCTGAACTTGAATGAGCGACTCCAAGCAAGTCATCCAAACGTTCCAAAGCCAAACTAGCATCAAAGAGCAATTCAATTTCGCCATTCAATTCGATCGTTCGATACTGAAGCAGTCCCCTCTCCGTCAGATTGGAAATAGCCTGATTGACTTCCGAAATTTCCTTGCCAATCCTTTCAGCAATCTGGCTTGGCGACATTTCTTCTAAACCTGTCGTATTTTGCAAATAGAAAAATTGCCAGACCAGAAAATCGTCGCTAGAAGGAAAGAGTTCCTTAAAATGCAAGAGCAGGGCAGTCGGTAAAACCAAGTTCCCTGATTTAAAAGCGTCTAAATATGTCATAATTCCTCTTATAAATACCCAAATGCGGATGCATCATCTTCTATTTTTCTCCAGTCAAAAGGAGTTTCCTGATAGACCGCATAGTTCACCCAGTTACTGAAAAAGAGGGCTGCCGATGAAGACCAACAAAGACAAGGCGTCTGATTGACATCATCATCCTTAAAGTAATTTTCTGGAATATGAGGATCTAAACCTGCATCACAATCTCTGAAATACTCTTTTGCCAAGGTATCACGGTCATATTCCAAATGTCCAAAACTATAAATTTCACGCAAATCACGACTAGCCAAAATCGAAACCCCAACCTGAGGTCCCTCTGATAAAATCTCGAGATTGGTCTTATTCAGAATCTCTTCCTTAGAAATCTCCGTATGTCGAGAATGAGGGGATACATAGCTATCGTCAAAGCCTCTAAAGAGAAGGTGCCCCTCTTTTAGGGTGTCCTGAGGATAAATACCTGATAACTTACTGTCCATCTGGTATTTTTCCACTCCATAACGCAGATAAAGACCAGCCTGAGCCCCCCAACAGATATAAAGGGTCGAATAGACATGGGTCTTGGACCACTCAAGCACCTGGCTAAATTCCTCCCAATAGTCCACTTCCTCAAATGGTAAATGCTCAACTGGAGCACCCGTGATAATCATCCCATCAAAATACTCATCCTTGACTTCAGGAAAGGTTTTATAAAAGGTCTCCATGTACTCTGAACGAGTTGTTTTAGAACGATGGCTCTCCATATAGAGAAAATCAATATCCAATTGCAGGGGCGTATTAGCCAAATGGCGCAACAACTGGGTTTCTGTGACCATTTTCTGTGGCATGAGATTTAAAATTAAAATCTTCAAAGGACGGATATCTTGGTGGGACGCACGTTGATCATCCATGACAAAGATATTCTCTGTCCGTAAAATCTCAACAGCTGGTAATTTTCTATCAATTCGAATCGGCATAACCCTCTCCTAACTGTACTCTTTCAGAAATCATTGCATATGTTTGAAACTCTTCGAAAATCTCTTCAAACCGCGTCAACGTTGCCTTGCCGTACGCATATGTTACTGACTTCGTCAGTTCTATCTGCAACCTCAAAACGGTGTTTTGAGCTGACTTCGTCAGTTCTATCTGCAACCTCAAAACGGTGTTTTGAGCTGACTTCGTCAGTTCTATCTGCAACCTCAAAACGGTGTTTTGAGCTGACTTCGTCAGTTCTATCTGCAACCTCAAAACGGTGTTTTG
>NZ_VMMV01000045.1:0-68775 GCF_013277375.1 Streptococcus sp. 3613 | reverse complement strand
GATAAAATGTAATTGTTCCGTATGATTCTTTCTAATGAGTTGTTTTGTCGCTTTTCATTATAGGTCATATGGGACTTTTTTTCTACACAAAATAGGCTCCATAATATCCATAGGGGATTTACCCACTACAAATATTATAGAGCCATAAGTCTTTGATTTTGAGACTAAGGAGAGTCAGGGTCAAAGTAGTGAATGATTCTGAAACCACTCATAATAGTCTCTTGAGAGGACAGATAAGAGTAACAAATATGGTGCTACTCATGTATCTTGTATTTTGATTTACAAACAGCGAAGAAAATATAGGAAGCTGAAATAAAATATAGATGAATCGATTTGGAGAGTCAACGCAATCTATGGCAATATTTTCGCAGCTAGGGAGAAACATTTTAATTTTAATGTACTAGGCGTCTTCTACAGTTAGCTAGAGTTTCAATTGTAGATGTTCTTTGAAATAATATCTTAGCGATTTATTGGTATTAGAAGATTTAGAGAAATTCTTTCTCAATAAATAAACATGGCGTCACCAAAACTGAAGAAGCGGTAGTGTTCTTGGATGGCATGGTGGTAGGCATCTAAGACTAATTCACGGCCTGCAAAGGCAGAAACCAACATGACCAGAGTTGATTTTGGCAGGTGGAAGTTGGTTGAGAAGGCATCCACGACCTTCCACTCATACCCAGGTTTGATAAAGATATTGGTCCAACCAGAATCTGCTTGGATTTGCCCCTCAAACTTGGAACCAATAGTTTCCAAGGTGCGGATAGAAGTGGTTCCGACAGCGATGACACGACCACCATTTTCCTTAACAGAGCGGAGAGTTGCAGCTGCTTCCTCAGAAAGTTGATAGAACTCTGAGTGCATTTCGTGTTCGTCTAGATTGTCCACAGAAACGGGTCTAAAGGTTCCGAGTCCGACATGAAGAGTCAGATAGACTAGATGAACACCCTTAGCTTGGATTTCTGCTAGCAGTTCTTTGGTGAAGTGAAGTCCAGCAGTTGGTGCAGCAGCTGAGCCGCTTTCCTTGGCGTAAACTGTTTGATAGCGTTCACGGTCATCCAGTTTTTCGTGGATATAAGGTGGCAGCGGCATTTCACCCAGACTTTCCAAAACTTCTAGGAAAATTCCGTGGTATTCGAAGCGGACAATGCGGCCTCCGTGGGTCAATTCTTCTGTAATGACAGCGCTGAGGCGACCATCACCAAAGCTGATACGAGTACCGACCTTGAGGCGTTTGGCAGGTTTAGCCAGAACTTCCCACTCATCTCCAGCAGTATTTTTGAGCAGGAGAAGTTCCACATGGCCTCCAGTTTCTTCCTTTTGACCATAGAGGCGGGCAGGGAGAACGCGGGTGTCGTTCATAACGAGGGCATCACCAGGTTCCAGCATATCAATAATGGAGTGGAAGTGTTTGTCCTGCATTTTTCCTGTCTCACGGTTGACGATGAGGAGTTTAGAGGCATCTCGTTTTTCAAGGGGTGTTTGGGCAATCAATTCCTCAGGTAAGTGGAAGTCAAAATCAGCTGTATTCATATATCTGTTCATTCTTTCTAAGTTCTAATCCTATCCATTATAACATGTTTCAAGTATAGACGCTCTTTTTTTAGAAATTAAATCGTTTTCACTTGACAAAAATTGGTCTATACCATATAATAAAAATAGATAGAAATGGAGGATGAAAAGATGAAAGTTATTAAAGTTGAAAACCAAATCGAAGGTGGAAAAGTTGCTTTTGAGATTTTGAAGGAAAAATTAGCCAATGGCGCTCAAACCTTAGGGCTTGCGACAGGAAGTAGTCCACTTGAATTTTATAAGGAAATTGTTGAAAGTGACCTCGATTTTTCAAATCTAACCAGTGTCAACCTTGATGAGTATGTAGGCCTTGATGGCGACAATCCACAGTCTTACCGTCACTTCATGCAAGAAAACTTGTTCAACCAAAAACCATTTAAAGAAAGTTTCTTGCCTCGTGGTGTTAAGGATCATGCTGAAGCTGAAGTTGAACGCTACAACCAAATTTTGGCTGACCATCCAGTTGACCTGCAAATCTTGGGAATCGGTCGCAATGGGCATATCGGCTTTAATGAGCCTGGTACTCCATTTGACAGTCAAACGCATCTAGTAGAACTTGACCAGTCTACTATTGAAGCCAATGCGCGCTTTTTTGACAAGATTGAAGACGTCCCAACCCAAGCTATTTCAATGGGGATTAAGAACATCTTGGATGCCAAGTCAATCCTTCTCTTTGCCTACGGTGAGTCGAAAGCAGAAGCCATTGCCGGAACAGTGTCTGGCCCAGTGACTGAGAATCTACCTGCAAGTAGTCTCCAAAATCACCCTGATGTGACCATTATTGCGGATGCTGAAGCGCTTAGCTTACTTGAAAAATAAAAAGCAATGTTCTATTGAACGCTTTCAACTCTTGTATAAATGTAAGAAAAAATCAAAATTAAACCGCATTTTTGCTTGACAATTATTCCTTTTACGTGTAGAATAAAATAGATATTGAACTTGAAGGGAGTGAAAAAAGTGTCTAAAACAGTAGTACGTAAGAATGAATCTCTTGACGACGCACTTCGTCGTTTCAAACGTGCGGTTACTAAAGCTGGTACTCTTCAAGAAACACGCAAACGTGAATTCTATGAAAAACCTTCTGTAAAACGTAAACGTAAATCAGAAGCAGCTCGTAAACGTAAAAAATTCTAATTTGAAATGAAAGGCTGGAGAAATCTAGTCCTTTTTCTTTTAATACTCTTCGAAAATCTCTTCAAACCACGTCAACGTCTCCTTGCCGTAGATATGGTTACTGACTTCGTCAGTTCCATCTACAACCTCAAAACAGTGTTTTGAGCAGCCTGTGGCTAGTTTCCTAGTTTGCTCTTTGATTTTCATTGAGTATAAATAAATACTCCAAAGCCTGCAAAAATCTGAAACTTCCTCCTACAATTTGATATAATAGAGAGAAGAACTCGATTGAAGGAGGAAATGATGTCGGTTTTAGTAAAAGAAGTGATTGAAAAGCTTAGACTAGACATTGTCTATGGCGAACCAGAATTGCTTGAAAAGGAAATCAATACAGCAGATATTACGCGACCTGGTCTTGAAATGACAGGTTATTTTGACTACTACACGCCAGAGCGGATTCAACTTTTGGGGATGAAGGAGTGGTCTTATCTGATCAGCATGCCTTCCAACAGCCGTTATGAAGTTTTGAAAAAAATGTTTCTACCTGAGACACCAGCGGTCATTGTTGCCCGTGGTTTGGTGGTTCCAGAGGAGATGTTAAAAGCAGCCAGAGAATGTAAGATTGCTATTTTAACCAGCCGTACAGCGACAAGTCGTTTATCTGGAGAGTTATCTAGCTATCTGGATTCTCGTTTGGCAGAACGTACCAGTGTTCATGGGGTTTTGATGGATATCTATGGGATGGGCGTCTTGATTCAGGGAGATAGTGGAATTGGTAAGAGTGAGACAGGTCTGGAACTTGTCAAACGTGGTCACCGCTTGGTAGCTGATGACCGGGTCGATATCTTTGCCAAGGATGAGATTACTCTTTGGGGTGAACCGGCTGAAATCTTGAGACACCTGATTGAAATTCGTGGGGTTGGGATTATCGATGTCATGAGCCTCTACGGTGCCAGTGCCGTCAAGGATTCTTCACAGGTTCAACTTGCTGTCTATTTGGAAAACTATGATACACATAAGACTTTTGATCGTCTTGGAAACAATGCAGAGGAAATAGAAATTTCTGGCGTAGCCATTCCTCGTATCCGCATTCCAGTTAAAACAGGTCGTAATATTTCTGTCGTGATTGAGGCAGCTGCCATGAATTATCGTGCCAAGGAAATGGGCTTTGATGCGACCCGTTTGTTCGAAGAACGACTGACAAGTCTCATCGCTCGAAATGAGGTGCCTAATGCTTGATCCAATTGCTATTCAACTAGGCCCTCTAGCCATTCGTTGGTATGCCTTGTGTATTGTTACAGGTTTGATTCTTGCGGTTTATTTGACCATGAAAGAAGCGCCTAGAAAGAAGATCATACCAGACGATATTTTAGATTTTATCTTGATAGCCTTTCCCTTGTCTATTTTAGGAGCTCGTCTCTACTATGTCATTTTCCGTTTTGATTATTATAGTCAGAATTTGGGAGAGATTTTTGCCATTTGGAATGGTGGTTTGGCCATTTACGGTGGTTTGATAACTGGGGCACTTGTACTCTATATCTTTGCTGATCGTAAACTCATTAACACTTGGGATTTTCTAGATATTGCGGCGCCTAGCGTCATGATTGCCCAAAGTTTGGGTCGCTGGGGCAATTTCTTTAACCAAGAAGCTTATGGTGCAGCAGTGGATAATTTGGATTATCTACCTGTCTTTATTCGTGACCAGATGTATATTGAGGGGAGCTACCGTCAGCCGACCTTTCTTTATGAGTCCCTATGGAATCTACTTGGATTTGCCTTGATTCTGATTTTTAGACGAAAATGGAAAAGTCTCAGACGAGGTCATATCACGGCTTTTTACTTGATTTGGTATGGTTTCGGTCGTATGGTCATCGAAGGCATGCGAACAGATAGTCTCATGTTCTTTGGCCTTCGAGTGTCTCAATGGCTATCAGTTGTCCTTATCGGACTGGGTATTTTTATCATTCTATATCAAAATCGAAAGAAGGCCCCTTACTATGTTACAGAGGAGGAAAACTAAATGTTAGAAGTTGCATATATTTTTGTTGCCCTTGCTTTGATTGTATTTTTAGTGTATCTAATCATTACTGTACAAAAGCTTGGCCGTGTTATCGATGAAACAGAGAAGACGATTAAAACCTTGACTTCAGATGTGGATGTGACCTTGCATCATACCAATGAATTGCTGTCTAAGATCAATGTCTTGGCAGATGATATTAATGTCAAGGTGGCAACGATTGATCCACTCTTTAGTGCTGTTGCAGATTTATCTCTATCTGTTTCAGACCTCAATGACCATGCGCGTGTCTTGAGCAAGAAAGCTTCATCAGCTGGTTCAAAAACACTCAAGACTGGGGCAAGTTTATCAGCTCTTCGTCTTGCAAGTAAATTTTTAAAAAAATAAAAAAGGAGAATCCTTATGGGTAAATTATCCTCAATCCTTTTAGGAACCGTTTCAGGTGCAGCTCTTGCCTTGTTTTTAACAAGCGACAAGGGCAAACAAGTTTGCAGTCAGGCTCAAGATTTTCTGGATGATTTGAGAGAAAATCCAGAGTATGCCAAGGAGCAGGTCTGTGAAAAACTGACAGAAGTCAAGGAGCAGGCTACAGATTTTGTTCTTAAAACCAAAGAACAGGTTGAGTCGGGTGAAATCACTGTGGACAGCGTCCTTGCTCAAGCCAAATCATGTGCTCGTCAAGCGACAGAAGTATCAAAATATCGATTCAATAATCTCAAAGAGCAATGGCAAGAAAAGGCCGAAATTCTTGATGAATCAGAAGAGATTGTGATTGATATCAAAGAAGAAAAAATCTAGATTTGATGAGACTGGGCAAAAACTCAATTCTAGGAGAAAATGAAGTAGATCTTCCCATAATCAAACGCATAGTATCAAGGTTTTTCAAGGCCTGATATTATGCGTTTTTTGATTTTCATTGAGTATTATGGTATAATGGCAGTGTTGAAAGTGAAATATTTACATTTTTTATATTGTACTGATATTTTATTAATATTAAGCAATTCATTTTTTTATGATTAGAAATCAATGTGGTAGTTTATAATCAAGCAGAGGAAAAGTTCTAAAATTTTAGTCAAGAAAGGGTTTAGTATTTTGTCAAGGGAAAATAGTAGAACTCTCTATTTTGTAAAAAATAGCTAGAAAGAAAGTTGGTAAAATGAAAGATATTTTTAATAAACGTCAATGTTTTTCGATTCGAAAGTTTTCTGTTGGAGTGGCTTCTGTATTAATAGGCATTGCCTTGTTTACACCATCCCAGGGAGTACTTGCTTCTACGGAAAATTCTCCATCTTCTGTGGATAAAAGAGAAGAAGTTCAACCTATGCTAGATAATCAAAATAATCCTTCTTCTGAGTTAGATACCAGAGATGTTCCAATAGGATCTACAAGGACTACAGAACCCGTCAGATCTGGGAATAAGGAAAATAATAGCTTGACCACAAGGGATTTCGTGGCGGGTGAAGACAGATCAAGCACTCCAGCGGTGAGAGCAGCATCAAATCCTTCCGAGGTTAAAAAGTATGAATTAACTGATGAGTATGCTAAGCAAATAAAAGCAGGAGTAATCGGTTCAGAAGGTAATAAGCTTGATAGTTTATTGTTAAACGGCTCTAAGTTAAGTCCAGAAGCCTATACAGATGATGATTACTTGAAGGATAAAGAAGAACTTTATATTTATGAAAAAGGTGGGAAAAAATATGTAGGTTATAATAGTCATCCCTTATTAGAAGATACTGATGGTGATGGTATTATTGACAGTAAAGAAAAGCCAGATGAAAAATTAAAATGGAATGTAAGTGAGCGCGATATGATTATGTTCATGGAATTATCCTACCGTGATGATAATTATATTGATAGAGTGCTGGATCATAAGAGACCCTTAACAGAGTCAGAGTTATATAAAAAGAATGGTGACAGTAAACCACGTTATGAGTATATGATGATGAATAAGGAATTGGGGCCTTATTGGGAAAGGAAGAAAAGTTACCATACCTCCAGTGGACTAGATGCTGTCTTGTATGAAACGAAGAGTGATTTCTTATATTTACCAAATGGAACTGCACAAGTATTAGCCTTTCGTGGAACAAGTGATGCGAAAGATATAGGAGCTGATATAACACTTGGATTAGGAAGCAATCCTCAACAAGGGATAGATGCAGAAAATATTATGCATGAACTAGCTAAAGATAAGAGTATTACTAATCTTTATTTGACAGGTCATTCTTTAGGAGGATATTTAGTACAACGGGCAATGGTTGAAGCTTATCAGTTGGCATATTCTGACAGCAGAGTCATGTCTCCTAAAGAACAGTTGGCTTATAGAAACGTTTATAATAATGTATTAAAAAAAGGCACAACCTTTAATGCTCCAAAAGTTGTGACCAATTTGCTTTCCAGTCGTGAATTTTGGCAAAAAGGTTTAGATAGCAAAAAAATAGCCAAGTCTGGTAAAATGACTCATTATATTGTTGATAATGATTTGGCGATAAGAAAAGGCGTCAGCAATGATAGTGATGTTGTTATAAATGTTGGACGAACCAGTGGAGGTCACAGTTCACGTTCTTATTTTGAAGCTGATATGATTAATAGACGATCAGAGTTTATATCTGGGAAACGAATTTCCTTAGATGGGACAGGTTATCAAGATAAAAACATTGCAACAGTTAAATCTGTAGAAAAAGTTGGAGAAACTGTTGTATATAGTAAACGCGGAGATGACATCATTAAGTCAATAACTGTGAGTATGAAAGATCTCGATACAGGACAGATTACTAACAATACAATTGATGAAGTGTTTAAGAAAGATGGAGCCAAATCTACAGTTGTCGTTACCCAACTTGAGCTAAGTGTACGTTATGAAAAAGATGCCACAAGAGCTAAAGGTGAAGCTAATGTAACAACAACTGGTACTTCAGGTACTAGTACAGTAACAACAACTTATAGTGTAGATCCTAACACTGGAGATCTGATTGAACATGTAGGACAACCAGTAGTTAAGCAACCGGCAATAGAAACAGTTGTCAAAGTCGCAGCCAAGGATGAAGTAGAATACATTAAAAAAGGAGACGACGTTGTTAAGAAGACAACAAGCTACACAGTAAATTCAAAAACTGGCAGCCTTACTTCGACTAAGAAGGAAGAAGTAGTCAATAAAGGTGGCGCGAAGGATATAGTTGAGTATAATTCAGTTGAACCCAAAACAGTTTATTTAAAAGATGAAAACAGTCCAAAAGGTACTGATACCGTTCAATTTCTAGGGAGATCAGGAAAATCTAAAGTCATCACAACCTATAGCGTAAATCCAGTAAATGGAGCCCTAACTCCAACAAAAGGGGGATCAGAAGTCGTAACTCTACCAATAGCTAGAGTTGTAAAAGTAGGAGCTAAGGATAGAGTAGACGTAGAAACAATCCCATCTCCAGTAAAATACGAAAAAGATGCTAGTCGAGAAAAAGGCCAAGCCAATATTACTGTCCCAGGAAAAGACGGAAGTAAGACAACCACCACGACTTACACAGTAAATCCAGACAATGGGGAAGTTACTCCAAATGAAGGAAATCCAGTAATAGTAAATCCAACAGAAACAATCGTTAAAGTCGCGGCTAAGGATCAAGTAGTAGAAACGCCAATTGAGCCCACAGTGGTTTATGAAAGAGATGACACTCGTGACTTTGGTACACCAGACAAGCCTAGAAAAGGAGCAAAAGGAAAATCTGTAACGACTACAAGGTATGACGTTAATCCAAATAATGGAACAGTCACAGAACAGGTTGGTAAGCCAGTGGTCACCCCAGCTGGTAAAACAATAGTTAAGGTTGGAGCTAAAACTAAGGTTGAGAGTAGCAAGGATGACCAAGGTCGTGAAGTTATCAACACTACAACTTATGAAGTTGATCCAAAAACAGGTAAGGTAACTTCTACAACAGTAACTACTTACGGGACAAGGAAAGAACTAACGATTGAGAAGATGGTAGTACCATCTCCAGTAGTTTACGAAAAAGATGATACGAAAGAAAAAGGTACAGTCCCAACTACTGTTAAAGGTGAAGATGGTGAAGACACTATCACAACAACTTACACTGTGGACACTAATACTGGAAAGATTACAGCAAGTGAAGGTAAACCAGTTCGTACGAAAGAACCAACGAATACAGTCGTCAAAGTCGCAGCGAAGGACAAAGTAGAAAAAACAGAAATCTCATCACCTAAGAAATATGTGAAAGATGATACACGCGACAAAAATCAACCAAATGTGGAAGAAGCAGGCCAAGCAGGTTCAAGTACTATCACAACAACATATAGTGTTGATTCTACTACAGGCGCTATTACAGAAACAGTAGGAAAAGCAGTAGTAGTAAATCCAACAGCAACAATAGTCAAAGTCGCAGCCAAGGACAAAATAGTAGAAACACCAATTGAACCTGAAGTTGAATATGTTAGAGATGGTGAACGAGAAGTTGACACACCTAATGAACGTATTGAAGGAGCTAAAGGTAAAACAGTTACTACAACCACTTACGATGTAGATTCAAAGGACGGTCATATCACAGAACACGTTGGCACCCCAGTCGTCACCCCAGCAGGTAAGACAATCGTTAAAGTAGGAGCTAAAACTAAGGTTGAACAATCTAAAGATTCTGAAGGTCGTGATGTGATTGAGACCACTACCTATGAAGTTAATCCAAAAACAGGTAAGATAACTCCAACAACCGTGCTAACTTATGGGAAAACGAAAGAACCAACGAATACAGTCGTCAAAGTCGCAGCCAAGGACAAAGTAGTAGAAACCCCGATTGAACCTGAAGTTGAATATGTTAGAGATGGTGAACGAGAAGTTGACACACCTAATGAACGTATTGAAGGAGCTAAAGGTAAAACAGTTACTACAACCACTTATGATGTAGACTCAAAGGACGGTCATATCACAGAACACATTGCTAATAATATAACAACACCAGCTAAGGTAACACCAGGTAAAGTCACTCCAGCAACTCCAGTCACACCTGCTACTAATGGAGGTTCTGATCAAGATACACCTGCACCAACAACTCCAATTCCAGATGCAGTTACTCCGAATGAAAATCATGAAGATACTACAGATGCTAGTGATAGTGATAACGGAGCTAAATCAAATGATTCTCAAAATGTATTGCCAAATACAGGAACAGAATCAAATGCGACTCTTGCATCTCTAGAACTTCTTGGTCTGCTAGGCGGTCTCGGACTTGCTCTTGGAAAGAAAAAAGAAGACTAAAAATTTAGTCAAATGAACATTCATTCTTTTGTATTGTAAAGACAAACTAGATTGGTTCTGGGAATCGTGTTCGTCATAAAATAAAAAGAATGTTTAGATAAAGAAAGCGAACAATGCTAGGATTTTGTTAAAGGGAATTCTAAGTATTGTTCGCTTTTGTGGTATAATAAGTACTATGCAGAAAAAACCAACGTCAGCCTATGTGCACATCCCATTTTGTACCCAGATTTGTTATTATTGTGATTTTTCAAAAGTTTTTATTAAGAATCAGCCAGTCGACAGTTATTTAGAGCATCTGTTAGAAGAGTTTCGTTCTTATGATATTCAAAAGTTGCGGACCCTCTACATTGGTGGTGGGACACCAACAGCCTTGTCAGCTCCGCAACTGGAGGTGTTATTGAAGGGCTTGACTAAAAACTTGGACTTGTCTGCCTTGGAAGAGTTGACCATTGAAGCCAATCCAGGCGACTTGGACGCGGATAAGATTGCTGTTTTGAAAAACTCGGCTGTCAATCGTGTTTCGCTAGGCGTGCAGACCTTTGACGACAAGATGCTGAAAAAGATTGGGCGCAGTCATTTGGAGAAGGATATTTATGAAAATATCGACCGCCTGAAATTGGCTGGTTTTGACAACATCTCCATTGATTTGATTTATGCGCTGCCTGGTCAGACCATGGAGCAGGTCCAGGAAAATGTGGCTAAGGCCATTGGACTGGATATTCCCCACATGAGTTTGTATAGCTTGATTTTGGAAAATCATACGGTCTTTATGAACCGTATGCGACGAGGGAAATTGCCTCTGCCTAAGGAGGAACTGGAAGCGGAGATGTTTGAGTACATCATCACTGAGCTTGAGCGAGCAGGCTTTGAGCATTATGAGATTTCTAATTTCTCCAAACCTGGTTTTGAAAGTCGCCACAATCTTATGTACTGGGACAATGCTGAATACTATGGCATCGGTGCTGGAGCATCTGGTTATGTCAATGGTATTCGATATAAAAATCATGGTCCCATTCGCCATTATCTTAATGCGGTTGAGGAAGGCAATGCTCGTATCACAGAGGAGTACCTGAGTCAAAAAGAGCAAATGGAAGAAGAAATGTTCCTGGGACTCCGCAAGAAATCAGGAGTCTCCATGGCGCGATTTGAGGAAAAATTTGGACGGTCTTTTGATGGACTTTATGGAGAAATTGTCAGAGACTTGGTTCAACAGGGTCTCATGCAAATAGACGGTGACCGAGTTCGCATGACAAAAAGAGGTCTCTTCTTAGGAGACACCGTAGCAGAACGATTTATTTTGGAGTAGGATGATGGGCTTAACTTATCAAATGAACATGAAAATTCCTTTTGATATGGCTGACATGAACGGTCATATCAAACTTCCAGATGTGATTTTGCTGTCCCTACAAGTTTCAGGGATGCAGTCGATTGAACTGGGAGTTAGTGATAAGGCCATTTTAGAAGATCATAATCTGGTCTGGATTATCACAGAATACGATATTGAGGTGGTTCGTTTGCCTCGTTTTGGGGAAGAAATCACCATCGAAACGGAAGCTTTGAGCTACAATCGGCTCTTTTGCTACCGTCGCTTTACCATTTATGATGAAGCAGGTCAGGAACTCATCCACATGATGGCGACTTTTGTTCTCATGGACCGCGACAGTCGAAAAGTCCATGCTGTTGAACCTGAGATTGTGGCTCCTTACCAGTCTGATTTTGATAAAAAACTTATCCGTGGACCGAAGTATGAGTCCTTGGAAAAGCCGATCAGCAAGGATTACCATGTTCGTTTTTACGACTTGGATATGAATGGTCATGTCAATAACAGTAAATACTTGGACTGGATTTTTGAGGTCATGGGAGCGGATTTTTTGACCCACTATATTCCCAAGAAAATCAACCTCAAGTATGTCAAGGAAGTTCGACCAGGTGGGGTAATCATATCGTCTGTTGAACGGACTGGACTGGAAAGCAAGCATGAAATTACAAGCGACGGGGCTACCAATGCACAGGCTATTATTACTTGGCAAGAAATAAAAAAGGCTTAGGGAGAAATAGATGAAATATAAAGGCTATTTAATTGATTTAGACGGAACCATTTATAAGGGCAAAGACAGAATCCCAGCAGGAGAGGCTTTTGTCCATGAATTGCAAAAGCGAGACATCCCCTATCTCTTTGTGACCAACAATACAACCCGTACTCCTGAGAGTGTTCAAGAAATGTTGGCTCAGAATTTTAATATCGATACGCCTCTATCGACTGTCTACACAGCGACTTTGGCAACTATCGACTATATGAATGACTTGGGACTGGAAAAGACTGTCTATGTTATCGGAGAATCAGGGCTCAAGGAAGCCATCAAGGCGGCTGGCTATGTGGAAGACAAGGAAAATCCTGCCTATGTGGTAGTAGGTCTGGACTGGCAAGTCGACTATGAAAAATTTGCCACAGCAACTCTAGCTATCCAAAAGGGAGATCATTTTATTGGAACCAATCCTGACCTCAATATCCCGACAGAGCGTGGTCTTTTGCCTGGTGCTGGTTCACTGATTACCCTGCTTGAAGTAGCAACACGAGTGAAGCCTGTTTATATTGGAAAACCAAATGCCATCATTATGGACAAGGCGGTTGAGCACTTAGGTTTGGAACGTGAAGAGTTGATCATGGTTGGGGACAATTATCTGACTGATATTCGGGCTGGGATTGACAATGGCATTCCAACGCTCTTGGTGACGACAGGTTTTACCAAGGCAGAAGAAGTAGCAGACCTGCCAATCGCACCGACTCATGTGGTTTCTAGCCTTGCGGAGTGGGATTTTGATGAAAACTAAACTGACCTTTTGGGCCTCTATGCTCTTTCTCCTCTCCCTCTCAATCCTTATGACCATTTATCTGGCTTGGATTTTTTATCCGCTGGAAATTCAGTGGCTAAACTTAACGAATCGAGTCTATCTAAAACCAGAAACTATTCAATACAATTTTCATATTTTGATGAATTATCTGACCAATCCATTTAGTCAGGTCCTAGAGATGCCAGATTTTCGTTCGTCATCTGCTGGGCTACACCATTTTGCAGTGGTCAAGAATCTCTTCCACTTGGTTCAGATAGTAGCTCTAGTGACACTGCCAAGTTTCTATTTCTTTGTCAACGGGATTGTGAAAAAGGGCTTTTTGTCTCTTTATCGTAAAAGTCTCCTGGCTCTAGTGGTTTTGCCTTTGCTGATTGGGCTTGGGGGAGTTTTGATTGGTTTTGACCAATTCTTTACCCTTTTCCATCAAATTCTCTTTGTGGGAGATGATACCTGGCTTTTTGACCCAGCCAAGGATCCAGTGATTCTGATTTTGCCAGAGACCTTCTTCCTTCATGCCTTCCTCCTCTTTTTTGCCCTCTATGAGAGCTTCTTTGGCTATCTGTATCTGAAAAGTCGTAGGAAGTGAACCGAAAGCTGTTTTTAATTTGTATATATAAAAATACATATCGTTTAAAACCATCGTTAAGAGTGAATTAACCAAATCCAATTGTGTCAATCGTTCGCGAACAGTCTATTTTTCTTGAAAAAATAGGCTTTTTTTCTAAAAATCTCTAGTCAAGCGCTTTATTTTTTTGTATAATAGAAGTAGCAAAGTATAGATAAGAAGAGAAAAGCATGATTACACTATTTCTATCACCGAGCTGTACATCATGTCGTAAGGCTAAGGCCTGGTTAGAAAAACATAAGGTTCCCTTTGTGGAACACAATATTATGACCAGTCCTTTAACAAGAAAAGAATTGCAACACATCCTTTCCTTGACCGAAAATGGTACTGATGACATCATTTCAACTCGTTCAAAAATTTTTCAAAAATTGAATATTGATGTAGAGAGTATTTCGGTATCGGAATTGCTTCATTTGATTGAGCAGTATCCTAGTCTTTTGCGTCGTCCAATTATTATTGATGCCAAGCGCATGCAAATCGGTTTTAATGAAGATGAGATTCGTGCTTTTCTCCCTCGTAGTTACCGTAAGCAAGAACTAAAAGAAGCAAGAATGAGAGCTGGTATTAGTTAATGAACAAACAGTATAGTTACCCACTAGATTTGTCGTGGAGCACTGAAGAACTTGCTTCAGTGCTTTCTTTTTTTAATGATGTTGAAGCTGCCTATGAAGGCAAGGTAGAGGCTAAAAAGTTACTGGACTCCTATAAGCGATTCAAGGCGGTTGTGCCAAGAAAGAGTGAAGAAAAACGTTTGGGACGAGAATTTGAAACAGTCAGTGGCTATTCGCTTTACCGAGCAGTTCAGGCGGCTAAGGAAAAAGGGGAAGGAAAGATTTCTCTTGGAAAGTAAATTTGAATTTGCTAAAGAGCTAATTAAGAAAGCGGGTCAGTACATCCTTGACCACATGCAGGAAGACTTGCGTGTTGAGACCAAGTCCTCTCCAACAGATTTGGTGACCAGACTGGACAAGGAAGTTCAGGAACTCTTGGTTGGTGAGATTTTGTCCCGTTATCCTGAGGATAAGATTTGTGCTGAAGAAGGGTGTCTGCGAGCTTCGGTTCAAGAGGGCAAGGTTTGGGTCATTGATCCCATTGATGGTACCAATAACTTTGTAGCCCAGCAGGAAGATTTTGCTGTTATGATGGCTTATTTTGAAAATGGTCAGGGACAGTTTGGCCTAATTTATGATGTGGTCAAAGGGGATTGTTACCACGGTGGTGGGGTCTTTCCAGTTTGTCGAAATAATAAGCCCCTAGCTCCCTTTAAACCAAAACCACTTGGAGATTTTCTCATTGCAGGAAATAGTGGTATGCTAGAAACCAATGAATGGGGACTAGCTGATTTGAGTCGAGCCGTCCTCGGTGTTCGTGTCTATGGGAGTGCGGCCATTCGTTTTGCCAAGATTTTGTCAGGGCGTTTGTTGACCTATGTCACTTATCTGCAACCATGGGATTATGCTGCGGCTAGTATTTTAGGGGAAAGTCTGGGTTATCGGGTGGTGACCCTATCTGGTCAACCGCTTGATTTTCAAACCAGACAACCGGTCATGATGCTACCTCTTGAGATGCAGGAGGAAATTCAGTCCTATATTTACGAAAGGAAAAGAACTTAAATGCAATTTCCAGAAGGATTTGTTGAAAAATATGAAGAGATACTAGGAGATGAGGCAAGAGATTTTCTTGCCTCTTTTGAGGAGGAAGCGGTTTCGGCCTTTCGGGTCAATCCTTTAAAAGAAGCGCAACTTTCCTTTTCTGATACCATTCCTCAAACTCCTTGGGGACATTATGGGAAGGTTTCAGGGAAATCGCCTGAGCATGCTACTGGTTTAGTTTATTCGCAAGAACCTGCTGCTCAGATGGTTGCTCAGGTAGCCCAGCCCAGTCCTGGTATGAAGGTCTTGGACTTGGCAGCTGCACCGGGAGGTAAATCAACTCAACTAGCAGCCTATCTAGCTGGAGAGGGCCTTCTCGTCTCCAATGAAATTTCAAGCAAACGGGCTAAGATTTTAGTAGAAAACATGGAGCGCTTTGGAGCGACAAATGTTGTGGTGACCAATGAATCTGCTGACCGCTTGGCCAAGGTCTTTAAAGGCTATTTTGACCTCATTGTCCTTGATGCCCCTTGCTCTGGTGAAGGAATGTTTCGTAAGCAACCAGATGCTATGAACTATTGGAGCTTAGAGTATCCGAGTCAATGTGCTAGCTTGCAAAGAGAAATTTTAGCAGATGCAGTAACCATGCTAGCTGAAGGTGGTCGTCTGGTTTATTCAACCTGTACCTGGGCACCCGAGGAAAACGAAGAGATTGTTAAGTGGTTGCTGGAAGAGTATGATTTTGATTTGTTGCCAGTAGAGCATATCAATGGAATGGTAGCTGGTATTGACCTGCCAGAAACGGCTCGGATGTACCCTCATCAGTTTAAGGGAGAGGGTCAGTTTGTAGCCCATCTACAGTTTAAGGGTAACAATCCAACTCCTAAATGTAAGGCAAGTAAGAGCAATCTTGGTCGAGAACAAGTTGCCTTGTGGCAAGAATTTGCCCAAAACCATTTGAAGGTCAATCTACCGGGAATCTTGCAGACTTTTGGGGACCAACTCTATCTCTTACCAGAACTCTTGCCAGATTTAGGTAAGCTCAAGATTGCTCGCAATGGACTACATCTGGGCACTTTTAAGAAGAAACGCTTTGAGCCCAGTTTTGCTCTTGGTCTAGCCTTGAAACCGAGTCAGGTCGAACAATCGGTTGAAATTGGCCAAGAAGCGTTTGTCAAGTATGTGGCTGGAGAAACTGTTCAGCTGGCAGAAAGTCTGCCAAATGGTTGGTACCAAGTTTTGGTTAAAGGCAATGGCTTGGGCTTTGCAAAGGTTACTGGAAATGTTTTGAAAAATTATTTTCCAAAAGGCCTCAGATTCAAGTGAAAATGCTAGTCAAATATCTTATTCTATGTTATAGTGAAAGTATGGATTTTTTTAGTAGGATGATTCTTGATATCTTGATTGCCATCACATGTAGTTTTACTACTCAATGAAAATCAAAGAGCAAACTAGGAAGCTAGCCATAGATAGCTCAAAATACTGTTTTGAGGTTGCAAATAGGACTGACGGAGTCAGTTACAAAGCATTGCTTTAAAGTTGTAGATAGGACTGACCAAATAGGTACATACCTATAACAAGGCAAGGCTGACCTGGTTTGAAGAGATTTTCAAAGAGTACAAGAAGTTTAGTTATTAGCGTTCTTACCGCTTGTAAACTAGATTTCCCATAAAATAGAATCTTTTCCTTTTAGTTGTAAACTAGTCTGGGAGAGTAGAGAGGTTTGAGATACCTTTCTAGCTTTTGGATTATCATCTAAGGAGAGTAACCTTTTCCTTGCATTAAAAAGGGGAAAAAGAGACACGAAATGACTATAATGGGTGACAATGGGGGAAGGGATAGACAAGAGATTTTATCCACATATGAAAAAAGGAGGTTAGAAAAGAGTAATATAGCCTATATTATATAAATAATCAATTGCGCAGAAATTTGGTAAGAATTCATGCGTCAACTCATAAAGAACTACTTAAAAAATTCACAGTATTCATAATTATTTTCGAGGAGAAAAACAGTGAAAAAAAGAAAAAAGCTTGCTCTGTCTCTTATCGCTTTTTGGCTGACGGCTTGTTTAGTAGGCTGTGCTAGCTGGATTGATCGTGGAGAATCCATAACGGCTGTTGGCTCAACTGCCTTGCAACCCTTGGTTGAAGTAGCGGCAGATGAATTTGGCACGATCCATGTTGGAAAAACGGTCAATGTCCAAGGGGGAGGTTCTGGTACAGGCTTGTCCCAGGTTCAGTCTGGGGCAGTTGATATAGGAAACTCAGATGTATTTGCTGAGGAAAAAGACGGAATTGATGCTTCTGCTCTTGTTGACCACAAGGTCGCGGTAGCTGGCTTGGCTCTGATTGCCAATAAGGAGGTTGATGTTGATAACCTAACGACAGAGCAACTTCGTCAAATCTTCATAGGTGAGGTAACCAATTGGAAAGAGGTTGGTGGTAAGGACTTACCCATCTCTGTTATCAATCGGGCAGCCGGCTCTGGCTCTCGTGCTACCTTTGATACTGTCATTATGGAAGGTCAGTCTGCCATGCAAAGTCAGGAGCAGGATTCAAATGGAGCGGTAAAATCAATCGTATCAAAAAGTCCAGGAGCTATCTCTTATTTATCTCTTACCTATATAGATGATTCGGTCAAAAGCATGAAGTTGAATGGTTATGACTTAAGTCCAGAAAATATAAGTAGCAATAATTGGCCCTTGTGGTCTTATGAGCATATGTATACATTGGGGCAGCCCAATGAGTTAGCTGCAGAATTTCTCAATTTTGTTCTCTCGGATGAGACCCAAGAAGGGATTGTCAAAGGATTGAAGTATATTCCGATTAAGGAAATGAAGGTTGAAAAAGATGCTGCCGGAACTGTGACAGTGTTGGAAGGGAGACAATAATGAATCAAGAAGAATTAGCTAAGAAAATGTTGTTTCCATCAAAGAATTCTCGTCTGGAGAAATTAGGAAAAGGTTTGACCTTTGCCTGTCTTTCTTTGATAGTCATCCTTGTGGCCATGATTTTGGTTTTCGTAGCGCAAAAAGGCTTGTCGACCTTCTTTGTCAATGGTGTGAATATCTTTGACTTTCTTTTGGGAGGAACTTGGAATCCTTCTAGTAAAGAATTTGGTGCCCTTCCTATGATTTTGGGTTCCTTTATCGTTACCATTCTCTCAGCCCTTATCGCAACCCCCTTTGCTATTGGTGCAGCAGTTTTTATGACCGAAGTATCACCAAAAGGGGCGAAGATTTTGCAACCAGCTATTGAACTCCTGGTTGGGATTCCTTCAGTAGTGTATGGATTTATTGGCTTGCAAGTCGTCGTTCCCTTTGTTCGCAGTGTCTTTGGTGGGACTGGTTTTGGGATTTTGTCAGGGATTTCCGTCCTCTTTGTCATGATTTTGCCGACCGTAACCTTTATGACAACGGATAGCTTGCGTGCGGTTCCTCGTTATTATCGTGAGGCTAGTTTCGCTATGGGAGCCACTCGCTGGCAGACTATCTGGCGTGTGATCTTGAAGGCGGCCCGTTCTGGTATTTTCACTGCAGTGGTCTTTGGGATGGCGCGTGCCTTTGGTGAGGCTTTAGCTATCCAGATGGTTGTCGGAAACTCAGCTGTTATCCCAACTTCCTTGACCACACCAGCTGCAACTTTAACTTCTATATTAACTATGGGAATTGGGAACACTGTCATGGGAACTGTAAATAATAATGTTCTCTGGTCACTGGCCTTGGTACTGCTCTTGATGAGTTTAGTTTTTAACAGTGTGATTAAATTGATTACGAAAGAAAGAGGAAAGAAAAATTATGCGCGCTAAGAAATTAGATAAACTTGCAACAGCTGTCCTCTATACGATTGCTAGCATCATTGTGACAATCTTGGCTTCCTTGATTCTCTATATCTTGGTTCAGGGCTTGCCCCATATCTCTTGGTCTTTCTTGACTGGAAGGTCTTCTGCTTTTCAAGCAGGTGGTGGGATTGGCATTCAGCTTTACAATTCCTTTTTCCTATTGGTCATTACCTTGATTATTTCTGTACCTCTTTCTATGGGAGCTGGGATTTACTTGGCTGAATATGCTAAAAAAGGTCCTGTTACCAACTTTGTGCGGACTTGTATTGAAATTTTGTCCTCTTTACCATCAGTGGTGGTGGGTCTCTTTGGTTACTTGATCTTTGTAGTCCAGTTTGAGTATGGATTTTCAATCATTTCAGGTGCCTTGGCCTTGACAGTCTTTAACTTGCCTCAGATGACGCGTAATGTAGAGGATAGTTTGAAACATGTTCACCATACCCAACGTGAGGCTGGTCTGGCTCTTGGGATTTCTCGTTGGGAGACAGTGGTTCATGTTGTTATTCCAGAAGCGCTTCCAGGTATTGTAACGGGTGTCGTCTTGGCATCTGGTCGTATCTTTGGCGAAGCTGCAGCTCTGATTTATACAGCAGGGCAATCGGCGCCAGCTCTTGACTGGTCTAACTGGAATATCCTCAGTGTGACTAGCCCCATCTCTATCTTCCGTCAAGCAGAAACCTTGGCTGTCCATATCTGGAAAGTCAATAGTGAAGGCACTATTCCAGATGGAACTATTGTATCAGCAGGTTCTGCCGCTGTGCTCCTAATCTTTATCCTGATTTTTAACTTTGGAGCTCGTAAGTTCGGAAACTATCTACACAAGAAATTAACCGCTGTCTAAAGGAGAAGCCATGTCAACATATAACTGGGATGAGAAGCATATCCTTACCTTTCCTGAAGAAAAAGTAGCCCTTTCTACTAAGGATGTCCATGTTTACTATGGTAAAAATGAATCCATTAAGGGGATTGATATGCAATTTGAAAGAAATAAAATTACAGCTTTGATTGGTCCGTCGGGATCGGGGAAATCTACCTACTTACGCAGTCTCAATCGCATGAATGATACTATTGATATTGCTAAAGTAACTGGGCAGATTCTCTATCGTGGAATTGATGTCAACCGTCCAGAAATCAACGTTTATGAAATGCGTAAACACATTGGAATGGTTTTTCAACGCCCTAATCCATTTGCTAAGTCAATTTACCGTAATATTACCTTTGCGCATGAACGTGCTGGAGTTAAGGATAAGCAAGTCCTAGATGAAATCGTAGAAACCTCCCTTCGTCAGGCTGCCCTCTGGGATCAGGTTAAAGACGATCTCCACAAGTCAGCCTTGACCTTATCAGGTGGTCAGCAACAACGTCTCTGTATTGCTCGTGCCATCTCTGTTAAGCCAGATATCCTCTTAATGGATGAGCCAGCCTCAGCCTTGGATCCGATTGCGACCATGCAACTAGAAGAGACCATGTTTGAGCTCAAGAAAGACTTTACCATCATCATTGTAACGCATAATATGCAGCAGGCTGCTCGTGCAAGTGACTATACAGGCTTCTTTTACTTGGGTGATTTGATTGAGTATGACAAAACTGCAACTATTTTCCAAAATGCCAAGCTACAGTCCACCAATGACTATGTATCTGGTCACTTTGGTTAGAAAGGAAACCGTATGACAGATGCGATTTTACAGGTATCAGACCTGTCCGTTTATTATAATAAAAAGAAGGCTTTGAATAGTGTTTCCCTATCTTTCCAACCTAAGGAAATTACAGCCTTGATTGGTCCATCTGGATCAGGGAAGTCAACCCTCCTCAAGTCTCTCAACCGCATGGGAGATCTCAATCCAGAGGTGACCACAACTGGATCCGTGGTGTACAATGGTCACAACATCTACAGTCCGCGTACAGATACGGTTGAATTACGTAAGGAAATCGGAATGGTTTTCCAACAACCTAATCCTTTCCCTATGACTATCTATGAGAATGTTGTCTACGGGCTTCGTATCAATGGAATTAAGGATAAGCTGGTTCTGGATGAAGCCGTAGAAAAAGCCTTGCAAGGTGCCTCTATCTGGGATGAGGTCAAGGATCGTCTACATGATTCAGCTATTGGATTGTCAGGTGGTCAACAGCAGCGTGTCTGTGTGGCCCGTGTCTTGGCAACCAGTCCTAAAATCATCCTCTTGGATGAGCCAACTTCGGCTTTGGATCCGATTTCAGCTGGTAAAATTGAGGAAACCTTGTATGGTCTAAAAGACAAGTACACCATGCTTCTGGTAACCCGTTCCATGCAACAAGCTTCACGTATCTCTGATAAGACAGGATTTTTCCTAGATGGAGATTTGATTGAATTTAATGATACCAAGCAGATGTTCCTTGATCCCCAACACAAGGAAACGGAAGACTATATTACAGGAAAATTTGGATAAGGAGATGAAAGATGTTACGATCTCAATTTGAAGAAGATTTAGAGAAATTACATAACCAGTTCTACGCTATGGGACAAGAAGTGCTCTCACAAATCAATCGTACGGTGCGTGCCTTTGTCACGCATGACCGTGACCTGGCAAAAGAGGTCATCGAAGATGACGCAGAAGTAAATGAATACGAAGTGAAACTGGAAAAGAAATCATTTGAAATGATTGCACTCCAACAACCAGTCTCTCAAGATTTGCGTACAGTCTTGACTGTCCTTAAGGCTGTATCAGATGTGGAGCGTATGGGGGATCACGCTGTAGCCATTGCCCAGGCAACCATCCGTATGAAGGGGGAAGAGCGCATCCCAGCTGTAGAGGAAGAAATTCAAAAAATGGGACGTGAAGTTAAAAGCGTTGTTGAAGCAGCACTTGATCTTTATCTTAATGGTTCTGTTGACGACGCATACCGGGTAGCCTCCATGGATGAGCAAATTAACCACTATTTTGAAACTATCCGTGACCTTGCGACTGAAGAGATTAAGAAAAATCCAGAAGCCATTGTTACGGGTCGTGATTATTTCCAAGTTATTTCCTACTTGGAGCGTATCGGTGACTATGCTAAAAATATCTGTGAATGGGTTGTTTACTTTGAAACAGGTAAGATTGTCGAATTATAAAGTATTCAAAGGATAAAATTATTGTGAAAGCTTACTTTTTAATACAGTAAGCTTTCATTGTATAGATAGTTTACTTTGTCAGAGGTGAATAATGAACTACATACAGAATATCAGAAAAAAGTTGGAAAAGATAAGATTATTTTAAATTTTACCTGTGGAATATTAAGTCAATCAGGAAAAATTTTATTACAAAAACGAGCAGATAAAGGAACGTGGGGATTACCAGGTGGTGCTCTTGAATTAGGAGAATCGGCTTTAGAAGCTTTAGTGCGAGAGTTTTATGAAGAAACAGGAGTCGAAGTGAGGGTGGAAAAACTCTTAAATGTTTATACAAAATATTCAGACAGTTATCCGAATGGTGATGAGGCTCAAGTTCTTACAATCTTGTATTTAGTTTCATCTGAAACTTCTATCTCTACAAATTTTTTTACAAGTGATGAAACTTTAGAATTAGGATTTTTTGATCATAGTGACATACAAAATATTGCAATTGTAAACCAGCAGCATCAAGATATGATAAATGATTTTTTTGAAAATAAGTTCCCAATAGATAGATAAACTAACCACTGTATTTCTATTTTTTAGTAAATATATTTTATGAAAATGCAAGAAAACACTTGACAAGCAACTTAGATATCGTTATAATTATACAAAATTAACAGAGGGGTTGTTTATTTATGAAATCAAAAAAATGGATATTTGTTTTATGTAATTTTCTTGCAAGTTTCTTCTTAGTAGCTTGCCAGTCAGGTTCTAATGGTTCTCAGTCAGCTGTTGAGGCCATTAAGCAAAAGGGGAAATTAGTTGTGGCAACCAGTCCTGACTATGCACCCTTTGAATTTCAATCATTGGTTGATGGAAAGAACCAGGTAGTCGGTGCAGACATCGACATGGCTCAGGCTATCGCTGATGAACTTGGGGTTAAGTTGGAAATCTCAAGCATGAGTTTTGACAATGTTTTGACCAGTCTTCAAACAGGTAAGGCTGACCTGGCAGTTGCGGGAATTAGCGCTACTGACGAGAGAAAAGAAGTCTTTGATTTTTCAATCCCTTACTATGAAAACAAGATTAGTTTCTTGGTTCGTAAGGCTGATGTAGAAAAATACAAGGATTTAACTAGCCTTGAAAGTGCTAATATTGCGGCTCAAAAAGGGACTGTTCCAGAATCAATGGTCAAGGAACAATTGCCAAAAGCTCAATTGACTTCCTTAACCAATATGGGTGAAGCTGTCAATGAATTGCAAGCTGGAAAAGTAGATGCTGCTCATATGGATGAGCCTGTTGCCCTTAGCTATGCTGCTAAAAATGCAGACCTAGCTGTCACAACTGTCAGCTTGAAGATGAAGGACGGCGAAGCCAATGCAGTTGCCCTTAGAAAAAATAGTGCTGATTTGAAAGAAGTGGTGGACAAGGTTATCCAAAAACTCAAGGATGAAGGAACTTACCAAAGCTATCTTGAAAATGCAGCAAGCCTAACAGAAGTTGAACAATAAAAAAAGCAGAGTTGGATGTCATTCCAATTCTGCTTTTAAATAGTTTAAAACCTTTTCCAGATTGTCTAGGGACACCTTGGCAAATTGATAAGGACAGGTGCTTAAATAGGCCTCTTCAAAGAAGTCCAAGCCTAGTTGACTGTGTTTGAGATTGGCGATTTTAGGATATCGTCTGAGATCAAGCAATACACCATCGTGAAGCGGAAAGTGAGGAAGGGGACAAGGTGTTTTAGTTAACCTTTCCTCGATTTGCTTCTGGTAAGCTTCCTGATTGGATAAGCGAGCCAAACGATTTTTCTCAAACAATTGACTATCGATATAGAGTGATAAGGCCTTTTGCATGATGAGGTTGCTGTCGTAGTCTAGGATATTTTTGTAGGCCACAAAGGCTTCTTTGATAGCATTTGGAAGGATGAGTGCCGTTATCCGCAGGGCTGGAAAGAGGCTGGTTGAGAAGGATTTGATGTAAATGACGCGCTCCTCTGTATCCAGATAGTGGAAGGTCTGGCCCTTCTTGGAGTCCAAATCCCCCAGATAGTCGTCCTCTACGATATAGACACCATACTTGGCAGCTAAGTCAAGAATAGCTCGTTTGTCCTGCTCAGAATAGGAATGTCCCAGAGGATAGTGAAAACGAGGAATGGTATAGAAAAACTTAATTTTTCCTGTTTTGAAGTGGCCTTCCAGTTCCTTCAAGTCAATCCCATCAATGCCTCGTTCAATCGTTTGATAGTCCAGACCCTGAG
Organism: Streptococcus sp. 3613; assembly: GCF_013277375.1. Taxonomy (NCBI): domain Bacteria; kingdom Bacillati; phylum Bacillota; class Bacilli; order Lactobacillales; family Streptococcaceae; genus Streptococcus; species Streptococcus sp. 3613. The sequence goes on along the minus strand of NZ_VMMV01000045.1, from coordinate 44,582 downwards.
CAATCAAGAGGCGATTCATTCGATGGTAGGTCGGTTGTTCCACCAAGATTTCCTTGGCTTGGCTAGGGAAGGAAATTTGAGAAAGGATAAACAAGGCTTGTTGGGTTCCAGAAGTCAGTACCAGTTGGTCAGCCTTGCAGTAGAGGGCTTGGTCAAAGAGGAGTTGGTGAATGGATTGTCTTAAGTCTTCTAAACCTTCTTGATTTTCATAGTAGTTGAAGAGGTAGTTTTCCCGGCCAATCAAAGTTTCATTGACACAGAGTCGGAAATCGTCATAGGCGCTGGCGTGTTCATCCGTAACCTCGATTTCGAGGTCTTGGTGTTGCCCTTGTTCTAGGACATAGTAGCCACTCTGGGGCTTGGCATAGAGGTATTGTTCGTGCCGTAATTCCAGCAGGGCGCGCTGAACGGTGTCCTTGCTACAGTGAAAGTCAAGGCTTAGTTGACGGATAGAAGGCAGGCGACTTCCCGTCGGAAAGCGTCCAGACTCGATACCATTTTTCAGATAGGAAACGACCTCTTGGTACTTGCTTTGTTTCTTCATTCCAGACCTCCCTTGATTTTGTTACATTGTACCCTTTTTTTTCCTTCTTGGCAATGTCTAGGGTGTTTCTCTCGTTCACATCTAAGAGCAAATGTGGTATATTCCCATCTTTAATACTTTTTTGAAATCAAAGAGCAACCAAATGCAGATGTGACAGTTTTTCGGAACTTTTTTCTCTTTAAAACAAAATATGTATTTTTATCTGGGGTTGGTTTGTTTTAAAAAGTTTTCATGCTAATTTCCCCGTATTACTTGCACATATTTTTAGGAAAAAGCTTGAAACCGTCTTCTAGTTGTGGTATAACAGAATTGAAAAATAAAAGTATACGAATGACTTGTTAGAAAGGAGTTTTAAATCAGAAAATCAAGTTATTTTATTAGTAATATATATTTGCGACTTGAAGGAGTGTTTTTTATGAAATTTAAAAAAACTGTAACTTCAGCTCTTGTTATATTATCACTATTTTCTATTATGTCTCCTTCTATAGTTTCTGTTAGAGTATTTGCTGATGATGTAACTACTACGGAAGTTTCTGAAATTAGTACCCAAGAACAAAAATAAATGGATGATGTAGCTAATGTTCTTGATCAAATGTTTAGAAATGGAGTTAATGAAAAAAATTTTACTGAATATGTTTATAAAAACTTTTCTCAAAAAGATATTGCTCTTGCGGAAAATAAATTAGAAACTAATATTAATAATCTCTATAACAGAGTCCCTTGGGATGAGATGGGAGGATGTATAGCGAGAAAAATACGAGAAGAATTTTTTGCTATGACCAATGTTTCGCTAATTGTTAAGTATGCGCAGAAAAAGGCTTGGTTAGAATTAGCTAAAGTGGTACTAAGATTTGTTAAAGCTAATGGACTTAAAACAAATATTTATATCATTGCTGGTCAGTTGGCTATTTGGGCAGTTCAGTGTGGTCTGGAATAATGCGTGATAAAAACTTTTTAATAAAAGATGGGATTATTAGCTTTTTGATTGGATTTGTATATGCATATTTAGTGTTACAAAAATTTATCCTTTGGAAAATCCTTTTGTTTGCATTTATTTTTGCAATTATTAATACAATATTTATGTTTGCTAGGAACAAAAAATAAATAATGATTTAGTTAAATAAAAAAAGGCCCCTAGGGAAGTGTGTTCCTTAGGGGTTGTTGTGCCAGTTCAAGTTTTGTTTCTGTCAAAATCTCAGGCTACCCGTCGGAAAGCGTCCAGACTCGATGCATTTTTCAGATAAGCTACGACCTCTTGGTACTTGCTTTGTTTCTTCATTCCAGACCTCCCTTGATTTTGTTACATTGTACCCTTTTTTTCTTTCTTGGCAATGTCTAAGGTGTTTCTCTCGTTCACATATAAAGCTAAATGTGGTATACTTAGGAGTAACATTTATAGAATAACAAACAAGAAAGAGAATGGATAAGAACGTGCAGGAACCAGTGAAATTATTTCAATACAATACCCTTGGAGCCTTGATGGCTGGCCTTTATGGTGGGACCATGACAGTAGGAGAATTGCTAGAGCATGGAGACCTTGGTTTGGGAACCTTGGATTCCATTGATGGGGAATTGATTGTCTTGGATGGCAAGGCTTATCAAGCCAAAGGCTCAGGAGAGCAACCGGAAATTGTAGAAGTATTACCAGATGCCCTTATTCCTTACGCAGCAGTAGTACCACATCAGGCAGAGGTCATTTTCCGCCAGCGCTTTGAGATGACAGACAAGGAATTGGAAGAACGGATTGAGTCTTATTATGACGGGGAAAATCTTTTCCGCTCTATCAAGATTCGTGGGGAATTTTCACATATGCATGTGCGCATGATTCCTAAGTCGGCACCAGATACCAAGTTTGCTGATGTCGCAACCCATCAACCTGAATATAGTCGTGACAATGTGGCAGGAACCATCGTTGGTTTCTGGACGCCAGAGATTTTCAATGGGGTCAGTTTGGCAGGATATCATCTACATTTTATCTCAGATGATTTGACCTTCGGTGGGCATGTTATGGACTTTGTTATCAAGGAAGGCATTATTGAGGTGGGAGCTATTGACCAGTTGGACCAACGTTTCCCAGTCCAAGACCGTCAATACTTGTTTGCTAAGTTCAATGTTGACGAGATGAAAAAAGATATTGAAAAGGCAGAATAGGAGAAGAAAATGATCATTCATATTATCATTACCATGGTGCTGTTGCTGGCTTTCTTGCTAGGGAGCGTTTGGTATGCCAAAAAGAAATACCAGATTAATCTAGCTGTTTTGGGCTTGGGAGCTGTAGCCTTCTTTGTCTCTTCACAGATTTTGGAAAAACTGGTGCATATCTTGGTTTTGCATCCTCAAAAAGACGGTAGTATTGCCCTCTTGCAAGACCATCCGCTTGTCTATATCATCTATGGCTTAGCCATGGCAGCATTTTTTGAGGAAACTGCTCGTCTTATTTTCTTCAAATGGTTGGAGAAAAAGAGAAGTTTGGAAAAGGCAGACGCCTTGGCCTATGGGTTAGGGCATGGTGGCTTGGAGTTGATTTTCCTAGGTCTTACTAGTTTGCTTAATCTCTACTTCGTTCTCTCAGCAGTTCAAACGCAGGATCCACAGGTCATGCAATTACTGTCTGAAAATATGTTGAAAACTATTCAGTCGCTATCAGTCTGGCAGATTTATTTGCTTGGTTTTGAGCGAATCTTGGCGCTAGGTTTCCAATTACTCTTGACTGTTTGGGTTTACCAAGCTGTTCGCCAGAAGAAATGGATTTATCTCCTAGCAGCCTATGGCCTACATGCCTTCTTTGACCTAGCACCATCTCTAGTCCAAGTTGGCTGGTTGACAAATCCAGTCTTGGTGGAAGTTGTCCTAGCACTTGAGCTCGTTCTGGTTACCTATGGAACCAAGGCTATCTTTTGCAAAAAATCATAAAAAGAGGGGAAACCTCTTTTTTTGTTTAAAATAAGCCTAAGATTTTTTTAGGGTCGTCAAATGGTCTTAAAAATGGTATAATGGAATGAATTTTGTAAAAGGAAGAGTGACATGTCTGTAAGAGAAAAAATGCTTGAAATCTTAGAAGGAATTGATATCCGTTTTAAGGAACCCTTGCATAGCTATAGTTATACAAAAGTAGGTGGAGAGGCCGATTATTTGGTCTTTCCACGAAATCGTTTTGAGTTGGCGCGCCTTGTAAAATTTGCCAATCAAGAAAATATTCCTTGGATGGTTTTTGGCAATGCCAGCAATATCATCGTTCGTGATGGTGGAATTCGTGGATTTGTCATCTTGTGCGACAAGCTCAATAATGTTTCCGTTGATGGCTATACCATCGAAGCTGAAGCTGGTGCTAACTTGATTGAAACAACTCGCATTGCCCTTCGTCATAGTTTGACTGGCTTTGAGTTTGCTTGTGGCATTCCAGGAAGCGTCGGTGGTGCTGTCTTTATGAATGCGGGTGCCTATGGTGGCGAGATTGCTCACATCTTGCAGTCTTGTAAGGTCTTGACCAAGGATGGAGAAATAGAGACCCTGTCTGCTAAAGATTTGGCTTTTGGTTACCGCCACTCAGCCATTCAAGAGTCTGGTGCAGTTGTCTTGTCAGCTAAATTTGCCCTAGCCCCAGGAACCCATCAGGTTATCAAGCAGGAAATGGACCGCTTGACGCACCTACGTGAACTCAAGCAACCTTTAGAATATCCATCTTGTGGCTCGGTCTTTAAGCGTCCAGTCGGGCATTTTGCAGGTCAATTAATTTCAGAAGCTGGCTTGAAAGGCTATCGTATCGGTGGTGTTGAAGTGTCTGAAAAACACGCAGGTTTTATGATTAATGTTGCTGACGGAACGGCTAAAGACTACGAAGACTTGATTGAGTCTGTTATCGAAAAAGTAAAGGAACACTCTGGCGTCACTCTTGAGAGAGAAGTCCGTATTTTAGGTGAAAGCAAGTAGGAAGCTGTAGTTGAAAAGCTGCTGCTATGTCATGGAAAGGGGGTGAAAGCCTATCGTTAGTGCAGAAGAATGTAGGCAGTTCAATCTCCTACACGAGGTAGTGGCGGCCTGACAGAGCCCTGATCTGTTAATCTATGAAAAAGAAGGAATAAATGACAATTGAAAAAACCAATTATTGAATTCAAAAACGTCTCTAAAGTTTTTGAAGACAGCAACACCAAGGTTCTCAAAGACATCAACTTTGAGTTGGAAGAAGGGAAATTCTATACCCTTCTAGGCGCATCTGGTTCAGGGAAATCAACTATCCTAAACATCATTGCAGGTTTACTGGATGCGACGACAGGAGATATTTTACTGGACGGTGTCCGCATCAATGACATCCCAATCAACAAGCGAGACGTCCATACGGTCTTCCAATCCTATGCCTTGTTTCCACATATGAATGTGTTTGAAAATGTTGCCTTTCCGCTCCGCTTGCGCAAGATTGACAAGAAAGAAATCGAGAAACGCGTAGCGGAAGTTCTCAAGATGGTTCAGTTGGAAGGTTATGAAAAACGTTCCATCCGTAAACTCTCTGGAGGACAACGTCAGCGTGTAGCCATTGCCCGTGCTATCATCAACCAACCCCGTGTGGTTTTGTTGGACGAGCCTCTGTCAGCTCTGGACTTGAAATTGCGGACAGACATGCAGTACGAGCTCCGTGAATTGCAACAACGATTGGGCATTACCTTTGTCTTTGTCACTCACGATCAGGAAGAAGCCCTGGCCATGAGTGACTGGATTTTTGTTATGAATGATGGCGAGATTGTCCAGTCTGGAACACCTGTGGACATCTACGATGAGCCGATCAACCACTTTGTTGCTACCTTTATCGGTGAGTCAAATATCTTGCCAGGAACCATGATTGAGGACTACTTGGTTGAGTTTAACGGCAAACGCTTCGAAGCGGTCGATGGTGGGATGAAACCAAATGAGCCTGTTGAGGTTGTTATTCGTCCAGAGGACTTGCGGATTACCCTTCCTGAAGAAGGCAAGCTCCAAGTTAAGGTCGATACCCAGCTCTTCCGTGGGGTGCACTATGAAATTATCGCCTATGACGAACTTGGGAATGAATGGATGATCCACTCAACCCGTAAGGCTATTGTTGGTGAGGAAATCGGTCTGGACTTTGAACCAGAAGATATCCACATCATGCGTCTCAATGAAACAGAAGAAGAGTTCGATGCCCGTATCGAAGAATACGTGGAAATCGAAGAGCAAGAAGCAGGTTTGATCAATGCAATCGAGGAGGAAAGAGATGAAGAAAACAAGCTCTAAACTCTTTGTAGTGCCCTACATGCTCTGGATTGCTCTCTTTGTACTCGCACCCTTGGTCTTGATTTTCGGACAATCCTTTTTCAACATTGAAGGCCAGTTCAGTTTAGAAAATTACAAATCTTACTTTGCGTCACAAAACTTGACCTACCTCAAAATGAGTTTCAACTCAGTGCTTTATGCAGGAATTGTGACCTTTGTGACCTTGCTTATCAGCTATCCGACAGCCCTCTTTTTGACCCGTCTCAAGCACCGTCAACTCTGGCTTATGCTGATTATCCTGCCTACCTGGATCAATTTGCTCCTTAAAGCCTATGCCTTTATCGGAATTTTTGGTCAAAATGGCTCTATTAACCAATTTTTGGAATTTATCGGAATCGGTTCACAGCAGTTGCTCTTTACCGATTTCTCCTTTATCTTTGTCGCAAGCTACATCGAGCTTCCTTTTATGATTTTGCCGATTTTCAATGTCTTGGACGATATGGATAACAATCTTATCAATGCCAGCTATGACCTAGGTGCGACCAAGTGGGAGACCTTCCGTCATGTCATCTTCCCTCTATCGATGAATGGAGTGAGAAGTGGGGTCCAATCTGTCTTTATTCCCAGCTTGAGTCTCTTCATGCTGACCCGTTTGATTGGTGGGAACCGTGTTATCACCTTGGGGACAGCCATTGAGCAGAACTTCCTGACCAATGACAACTACGGTATGGGTTCAACCATCGGTGTGATTCTCATCCTGACTATGTTCATCACCATGTGGGTGACTAAGGAAAGGAGAGAACGATGAAAAAATTTGCCAACCTTTATCTAGGACTGGTCTTTCTTGTCCTCTACCTGCCTATCTTTTACCTGATTGGTTATGCCTTTAATGCAGGTAACGACATGAATAGCTTTACAGGCTTTAGCTTGAGCCATTTTAAAACCATGTTTGGCGATGGTCGTCTCATGTTGATTGTGACTCAGACCTTTTTCTTGGCCTTCCTATCAGCCTTGATAGCGACCATTATCGGGACTTTTGGTGCCATTTACATCTACCAGTCTCGTAAGAAATACCAAGAAGCCTTTCTATCACTCAATAATATCCTCATGGTTGCGCCTGACGTTATGATTGGTGCTAGCTTCTTGATTCTCTTTACCCAACTCAAGTTTTCACTTGGCTTTTTGACCGTTCTATCTAGTCACGTGGCCTTCTCCATTCCTATCGTGGTCTTGATGGTCTTGCCTCGACTCAAGGAAATGAATGGCGACATGATTCATGCGGCCTATGACTTGGGAGCTAGTCAATTTCAGATGTTTAAGGAAATCATGCTTCCTTACCTGACTCCGTCTATCATTGCTGGTTATTTCATGGCCTTCACCTATTCGCTAGATGACTTTGCCGTGACCTTCTTTGTGACGGGAAATGGCTTTTCAACCCTCTCAGTCGAGATTTACTCTCGTGCTCGCAAGGGGATTTCGCTAGAGATCAATGCCCTGTCTGCCCTTGTCTTTCTTTTTAGTATTATCCTGGTGGTTGGATATTACTTTATCTCACGTGAGAAGGAGGAGCAAGCATGAAAAAACTCTATTCATTTTTAGCAGGAATTGTAGCCATTATCCTGGTCTTGTGGGGAATTGCGACGCATCTAGACAGTAAAATCAATAGCCGAGATAGTCAAAAATTGGTTATCTACAACTGGGGAGACTATATCGATCCAGAACTCTTGGAGCATTTCACTGAAGAAACAGGAATCCAAGTCCAGTACGAGACCTTTGACTCCAACGAAGCCATGTATACCAAAATCAAGCAGGGTGGAACGACCTACGATATTGCCATTCCTAGTGAATACATGATTAACAAGATGAAGGATGAAGATCTCTTGGTTCCGCTTGACTATTCAAAACTTGAAGGTCTTGAAAATATCGGACCGGAGTTCCTCAACCAGTCCTTTGACCCAGGCAATAAATTCTCCATCCCTTACTTCTGGGGAACCTTAGGAATTGTCTACAATGAAACCATGGTCGATCAAGCACCTGAGCATTGGGACGACCTCTGGAAGCCAGAGTATAAGAACTCTATCATGCTCTTTGATGGGGCGCGTGAGGTGTTGGGACTCGGGCTTAACTCGCTTGGTTACAGCCTCAATTCCAAGGATCCGCAGCAGTTGGAAGAGACAGTGGATAAGCTCTACAAGTTGACTCCAAATATCAAGGCTATTGTGGCGGATGAGATGAAGGGCTACATGATTCAGAACAACGCTGCAATCGGTGTGACCTTCTCTGGTGAAGCCAGCCAAATGCTAGAAAAAAATGAAAATCTACGTTATGTAGTACCGACTGAGGCCAGCAACCTTTGGTTTGACAATATGGTCATTCCCAAAACAGTCAAAAATCAAGATGCAGCCTATGCCTTTATCAACTTTATGTTGAAACCTGAAAATGCTCTCAAAAATGCAGAGTATGTTGGCTATTCAACACCAAACCTACCAGCTAAGGAATTGCTCCCAGAGGAGAAAAAAGAAGATAAAGCTTTCTATCCAGATGCTGAAACCATGAAACACCTAGAAGTTTATGAGAAATTTGACCATAAATGGACAGGTAAATATAGCGACATCTTCCTACAGTTTAAAATGTATCGGAAGTAGGAGTTAGCAGTCACGAAACGAATCAGTCAAGCTGGTTCGTTTTTTTAACTCTTTTTCTTTGCAATAACAATATTTTATGGTATAATGTAAGCGTAAACACAAACGCAAGAAACTCTCTAAATATTCTATGCTTTTAAAAAGATAGGAGGAGTAAATCATGAAAAAGAATTTTATGATTTTCTTAACAGCAGTTGCTAGTTTATTGTTTTTAACAACATTTTCAACTACAAAGGCAGATGAAAATATTGACAATAACGGTAGTTATGAAACAAGAACATCTTTAGTAATGAAAGTCGGGGATTCTGCTACACAAGTATTTACAGATAATTCTGGGGAAGAAAATGTAATTACCGTTACAAAGGTTGCTGACAGACCTCGAACCAGTTTTAGATGGGCACAAGTTGGTAGTGAAAAAGCTAGTAACGGAACTTATCATATAAGTTACAGACGCGGGATATTTAACTGTGGCTTCTATATCACAATAGATACTCGTAACATTACCAGCGCATATGATTTATGGTATTTCCATCTAGTAGGCACAAACTCCGCAAATTTAGTGCATGAAAGTAATAGGAGAGCAACAGCATATTTCACATTTCAACTCAGTGTTCCTTGGATTAACGGCCCAAGTTGGGACGGAGCTCTTCGAGCAGAGCTCGACGCAGACTATCTAGTTACACTGGTGAAGTAAAATGGGAATGTTTGGTTTGATGACAGTCGCTCTTACTATAACTCTCTTTCTAATCATCATTTTTTTAATAGTAAAAAATATTAAGAAATAAATAACTTTAAAATATTTAGAGAGCAGATAAAAGACACCAAAACTAAATAATTTGGTGTCTTTTATTATGAAACATTCGAAAACTTGGAATAAAAGTTGGGATAAAAAGAGTGATAGCAGTAAGAAAAAATATATTCTGAAAAAGTAATCGAAGATGTAGGGAATGGGGTTTCTTAAATGGGAATGATTTCCAGTTGACGTAGACTTAAAAAAACGTTATAATAAGAAAGTTGAGAATTGATTTTCACTTGTCTTAGTCCAGAGAAATGGCGGTGCTGCGAGCCATCTAAGCTAGGAAGTCATGCTACTCAATCATACAATTGCATAAGAACAAGAGAATGACAAGTTCATTGAATGAAGGTGGTACCGCGGTTTTTCGCCCTTCGTGATATGAGCTTGTCTTTTGATTTTTGGAGGTGTTGATGAAAACATTTCTTGTCAAACAAAAGTTTCGTCTTGGAGGCGAACGCTTCGCTATCAAGGATGACAGGGGAGAAATTGCCTATCAGGTGGAGGGATCATTTTTTAAGATTCCTAAAACCTTTACCATCTATGATGCGGCTGGTGAACAAGTCAGTGAGATTAGTAAAGAAATCTTGACCTTGCTTCCTCGTTTTGAGATTCAGCTTCGGGATGGCTCGAGTTTTGTCATTCGTAAGAAGTTGACCTTCTGGCGAGATAAGTATGAGTTTGATAATCTAGGTCTTCGTATCGAGGGCAATATCTGGGATTTGAATTTCAAATTGCTGGATGATCGCGATCAGTTGATTGCGGAAATTAAGAAGGAACTCTTCCATCTGACCTCTACCTATACCGTAACGGTTCTTGAAGACGCTTATGCAGACCTAGTCATTTCCCTCTGTGTCGCGATTGACTATGTGGAAATGCTGGAAAGCCAATCACATTAAACAAGTGAATAAGGAGACAATATGAAACAACTATCTAGTGCACAAGTACGCCAAATGTGGCTTGATTTCTGGGCGACCAAAGGTCACTCAGTAGAACCATCAGTAAGTTTGGTTCCTGTAAATGACCCAACTCTTTTGTGGATCAACTCTGGGGTAGCAACCCTTAAGAAATACTTTGACGGGACCATTATCCCTGAAAATCCACGTATTACCAATGCCCAAAAGGCTATCCGTACCAACGACATCGAAAACGTAGGGAAGACTGCGCGTCACCATACCATGTTTGAAATGTTGGGGAACTTCTCTATCGGGGATTACTTCCGTGACGAAGCTATCACTTGGGCTTATGAGCTTTTGACAAGCCCTGAATGGTTTGATTTCCCTGCTGAAAAACTTTACATGACCTACTATCCAGACGATAAAGATTCTTACAACCGCTGGATTGAAGTGGGAGTGGATCCAAGTCACTTGATTCCAATTGAGGACAACTTCTGGGAAATCGGTGCGGGACCTTCTGGACCAGATACAGAAATCTTCTTTGACCGTGGGGAAGCCTTTGACCCAGAAAATATCGGTATTCGTCTCCTTGCAGAAGATATCGAAAACGACCGTTATATCGAAATCTGGAACATCGTATTGTCACAATTTAACGCAGACCCTGCTGTTCCTCGTAGTGAGTACAAGGAATTGCCACACAAGAACATTGATACGGGCGCTGGTTTGGAGCGTTTGGTGGCGGTTATCCAAGGGGCTAAGACAAACTTTGAAACGGACCTCTTCATGCCGATCATTCGTGAAGTGGAGAAATTATCTGGTAAGGTCTATGATCCAGATGGTGACAACATGAGCTTTAAAGTCATCGCTGACCACATCCGTTCACTTTCATTTGCCATCGGTGATGGTGCCCTTCCAGGAAATGAAGGTCGTGGTTATGTCCTTCGTCGTCTTCTTCGTCGTGCTTCTATGCATGGTCAAAAATTGGGTATCAACGAGCCTTTCCTTTACAAACTCGTTCCAACTGTTGGAAAAATCATGGAAAGCTACTACCCAGAAGTGCTTGAGAAACGTGACTTTATTGAGAAAATCGTTAAGAGCGAAGAAGAATCATTTGCCCGTACCCTTCACTCAGGTCAACACTTTGCCCAAGGCATTGTAGCAGACTTGAAAGAAAAAGGTCAAACTGTTATCGCTGGTTCAGATGTCTTCAAACTCTATGATACTTATGGGTTCCCAGTTGAATTGACTGAGGAAATCGCTGAAGAAGCTGGTATGACTGTAGACCGTGAAGGTTTTGAAGCAGCCATGAAAGAACAGCAAGAACGCGCGCGTGCGTCAGCTGTCAAGGGTGGCTCAATGGGTATGCAAAATGAAACCCTTCAAAACATCACTGTAGAAAGTGTCTTCAACTACAATGCTAGCCAATTGTCTTCTAAATTGGTGGCTATCGTGGCTGACAATGCAGAAGTAGAAGCTGTGTCAGAAGGAACTGCCTCACTTATCTTTGCGGAAACGCCATTCTACGCTGAAATGGGTGGACAGGTTGCTGACCATGGACAAATCTTGGATGCGTCAGGTAAGGTTGTGGCTACTGTGACCAATGTTCAGAAAGCACCAAATGGTCAAGCCCTTCATACAGTTGAAGTCCTTGCACCACTTGCTTTGAACCAAGAATATACCTTGGCAATTGATACCAATCGTCGTCACCGTGTTATGAAAAACCACACTGCGACTCACTTGCTTCACGCTGCTCTTCACAATATCCTTGGAAACCACGCAACACAAGCAGGATCTCTTAACGAAGTTGAATTCCTTCGCTTTGATTTTACCCATTTCCAAGCTGTGACTGCTGAAGAATTGCGTGCGATTGAGCAGCAAGTCAACGAGAAAATCTGGGAAGCACTTGAAGTGAAGACAGTTGAAACAGATATTGACACTGCTAAGGAAATGGGTGCTATGGCCCTCTTTGGTGAGAAATATGGCAAGGAAGTTCGTGTTGTTACTATCGGTGACTACTCTATCGAGCTTTGTGGTGGTACCCACGTTGGCAATACTTCTGAGATTGGTCTCTTCAAGATTGTCAAAGAAGAAGGAATCGGATCAGGAACTCGCCGTATCTTGGCAGTGACTGGTAAGGAAGCCTTTGAAGCCTACCGCGAACAAGAAGACGCTCTTAAAGCTGTCGCAGCAACCTTGAAAGCACCTCAACTTAAAGAAGTCCCTCACAAGGTGGAAGGAATTCAAGAACAACTTCGTCAACTTCAAAAAGAAAATGCTGAGTTGAAAGAAAAAGCCGCAGCTGCAGCTGCAGGCGACATCTTCAAGGATGTGAAGGAAGTCAACGGTCACCGTTACATTGCTAGTCAAGTGTCTGTATCAGATGCCGGTGCCCTTCGTACCTTTGCGGACAACTGGAAACAAAAAGACTACTCTGACTTGCTTGTCCTAGTTGCTGCTATCGGAGACAAAGTCAATGTCCTTGTGGCAAGCAAGACAAAAGACCTTCATGCAGGGAACCTTGTCAAAGAATTGGCACCAATCGTCGATGGACGTGGTGGTGGTAAACCAGACATGGCCATGGCAGGAGGAAGCAACCAAGCTAAAATCCAAGAATTGTTTGATGCAGTAGCAGGTAAATTGTAATCAAGTAAAGATCTATCCATTTGGGTAGGTCTTTTTTGTGAATAGAAAAAAGCCAAATCCGATTGGATCTGGCTTAATAATCATTGACAATTAGATTGTATTGGCTGCCCAGACACTTACCGAAGCAGCTGAGACTGGGAATTGTCCATAACCTTCCTCATCAATTGTAATTTGACCTTGGTGGTTTTCAAGTAAATCTACAAAGGTTTGGTTAGCCCATTCTTGGCCGATAAACATTGACTTGCTGTTTTCTTGGTCATTTGAGATAAGGACTGCGATTGGGGATTGATTTTCAGCACCTGAACGTACCCAACCGATACAGTTAGCATCATCAAAGTAGTCTGTTTGCTCTCCATAGGCCAAATCTTTTCGGATGGTTAGGAGGCGGTCAAGGACTTCTTTGAAATTTTCTTGAGCATACTGCCCTGAAATCCCATAGTAGTCTCCGTAAAAGACACATGGAAGGCCGTCTTGGCGTAACAAAATGAGGGCATAGGCTGCTGGTTTGAACCATTCTTCAACAGTAGACTCAAGAGCCTGACCTCGTTGGGTATCGTGGTTGTCGACAAAAGTCACAGCCTTGTCGGGCTTGAGTTCAACCAAGCTATCTGTAAAAATGCCACGAAGGTCATAGTTGGAACCTGCTCGGCTAGCATCAAAGAGATTCTGGTGGAGACGAACATCGACAAGGTCAAAGCGTTCTTCCGTTTTTTCAAGATAGTCCAGATTGGCTTCCTTATCGGGATTCCAAAATTCACCAAAAACGTAGAAATCGTCACCGTATTTTTCCTTTATATCACGGATAAAATTGCGCATAAAGAAAGAATCAATGTGCTTAACGGCATCCAAGCGGAAACCAGCTACACCAGTCGTCTCCATGAACCAGTCAGCCCAGTCATAGATATTTTGGATGACTTCAGGATGTTTAAAGTCTAGATCAGCATACATGAGGTAGTCGTAGTTACCGTTTTCGTTATCGACCAATTCCTCGTTAGCCCAGCCCTTGTTATCCCCTTGAATCAGATAAATCCCAGACTTTCGGCGTTTGGCATCATAGTCTGTACCGGTGAAGTGGTACCAGTGCCAGTGGAAGTCATTATAGGTATCTTGGCGACCATCGAAGGTAAAGCTAGTCCAGCCGTTGATGATGAAGGGTTCTCCGAGTTCGACTGTACGGTCAACAGGATCCACCTCAATAACCTGAAAGGCTTCCCTGTGATCGGCAGCAGCCTTGTGGTTGAGAACTACATCAGCCATAGGTTGAATTCCCTGTGCTTTTAGAGCTTGAATAGCTTGAAGATAGTCTTCTTTAAAACCATACTTGGTGCGGACAGTTCCTTTTTGGTTAAACTCTCCTAAGTCGAATAAGTCATAGACCCCATAGCCGACATCTTTTTCATTGGTAGCCTTGAAAGCTGGTGGCATCCAGACATGGCTGATACCGAGATCAGCTAGGTGTGGAGCATCTTCAGCCAGACGTGTCCAGTGCTGACCGTCGTGGGGCAGATACCATTCAAAGTATTGCATGAGTGTTTGATTTTGCATGATGTTTCCTCTTACTTGTCAATCTTGTTCTTTATTCTATCATAAAGTATCTCTTGGCGCAAACGTTTGCGTAAGAATAGAAGGAAACTATTGTATCTACTTAAAATAAAGTGTTGATTTTTTTGTATCAAAGTGCTAGTATAATAGTATGTGATATAGATAAAGATAGGAGTCATCCCATGATTGAATTTCAAAATGTTAGTAAGTTGTATGGTGATAAAGAGGCTTTGAGCAATCTCAATTTGCAGATTGAAAATGGGGAGATTATGGGCTTGATTGGCCATAATGGGGCTGGAAAATCGACCACTATAAAATCCCTAGTCAGTATCATTTCACCCAGCAGTGGTCGTATTTTGGTAGACGGTCAGGAGTTATCGGAAAATCGCTTGGCTATTAAACGAAAGATTGGCTACGTAGCAGACTCGCCTGACTTATTTTTGCGTTTAACGGCCAATGAATTTTGGGAATTGATTGCTTCATCCTATGATCTGACTAGTTCTGACTTGGAGGCTAGTCTAGCTAGGCTATTGAACGTTTTTGATTTTGCTGAAAACCGCTATCAGGTTATTGAAACACTTTCTCACGGAATGCGTCAGAAAGTCTTTGTCATCGGAGCACTCTTGTCCGATCCCGATATTTGGGTCTTGGACGAACCCTTGACAGGTTTGGATCCCCAGGCTGCCTTTGATTTGAAGCAAATGATGAAGGAACATGCACAAAAAGGGAAGACGGTCTTGTTTTCAACCCATGTCCTAGAGGTAGCTGAGCAAGTCTGTGATCGGATTGCCATTTTAAAAAAGGGGCATTTGATTTATTGTGGTAGTGTAGAGGACTTGAGAAAAGATTACCCAGACCAGTCTTTGGAAAGTATCTACCTTAGTCTTGCTGGTAGAAAAGAGGAGGTTGCGGATGCGTCTCAAGGTCATTAAAAAATTAGTGGATATCAATATCCTCTATTCATCTCAAGAAGCTAATCTGGCTAATCTACGAAAGAAGCAGGCTAAGAATCCTGGGAAAAAAGTAAATGTTTCCGCTAGAGTCCTAAGTTCTTACATTTTTTCTAGTCTCTTGATGCTATTAATGTTTATAAATATAGCCATTCATTTTCCTTTTGAGGAAAGGCCTGTTTATTTTAGCTTCATGGTTGCTATTTTACTAGTGATTGCCTTTTCAACTTCTTTAACAGCTTTTTACAATGTCTTTTATGAGAGTAAGGACCTGGTCTCCTATAGGCCCTATGCCTTTAAAGAATCAGAGATTATAATCGCTAAAGGACTGTCTGTCCTCTTGCCAGCTCTGCCTGGAATTGTACCAATCCTAGCTTATTTTCTAGTCCTCTATATTAGGCTAGCACCTTCTCTTTGGCTGGGCTTGCCTTTGATGCTACTGTCCTTGGCCTTATTATTTGTCTCTGTTACTTTAGTGATGGTAGTGGCAGTACATTTCTTGGCTCAGACTAGGGTCTTCAGAAAGTATCAGTCTATTTTTTCGAATGTGATGATTGGGATAGGAGTTCTCATACCTTTAATATATGTCTTCTTTCTACAGTCGACTTCTGGACGTATTGTTGACAAAGTTAGAGACATTCCATTTCTCCTTTATCCTATTCATCTCTTTTACAAAATAGCAGTGGAGCCTTTTTCGACAGAAGCCATCCTGGGTCTGCTCGCTTGGATAGGACTAACTCTCTTCTTGCTTTACTTGAGCAAAAAGAAGGTTTTTCCTCGTTTTTATGACGTGATTCTGCTTAACAGTGAGGAGAAGGTCAAGAAAGAACGTCGCAGTAAGGAGAGAATTTCAACTACTAAAAAGGGATTTTTCCGTATGGTTTTACGCTACCACCTCACCCTCTTGGGACAGGGGACTGGCGTGATTACAGTGCTTTTTACAAGTGCTTTCCTTCCTTATCTCATGATGATCGGTCTGATTTCCAAAATCCGAGATTCTCAGATAGTTCCAGACATTCATCCTCCATACTGGTTACCCTTGTTTTTTGTAGGAGTGTTTATAGCAGTTGTCAATAACAATATCACCAGCCTGCATTCAATTGCCTTGTCCTTGGAGAGAGAAAATGTTGATTTTCTTAAGAGTTTACCCTTTGACTTTGCTCGTTATGTGAAAGTGAAATTTTGGATTATATTTGCTGTCCAGTCCTTTTTACCAGTTCTGACTTTACTTGGCCTTTCTCTATATCTAGGCTTGCCCATCCTTTCGATGATTTACCTTCTTGTGGCATGGATCCTTGCCAGTGTCATCCTTTCTTGCCACCATTACCTTAAGGACGTGAAAAATCTGTCAACCAATTGGAGTAGCATTACGGACTTGGTGAACCGTTCAAATCGTATAGTAGCAATAGTTTTACTCTTAATTTATAGTGTTATCTTAATGATTTTAGTCATAGCAAGTTTGTTCTTGGTTCGGTCTCTCGCCCCTGTCCTTGCCATCAGCTTGGGAGTAGGAGTTCTTATCCTCTTGCTTGCTCTTGCTATTTTTGGCTATCATTACTACCTGTCACGCATATTGGCAGAAATAGAAAAAAGATGAGCTAGTTGGTCGATTGCTTGATAAATTCAATTCGACAAATGCTTTTATAGTTTGTTAGAATGTAGTTGTAAATGATTAAGATTGGTAATCAAAAATATAGGGAGGAATGTTTTGAATAAGAAATATAATATAGTTCTATTATTGTTGTTTATAGTTTATTTATTGGGATATTTTTCAATTTCAAAAACATTCATTCCTATAATGTGTGTGATTCAAGTATTTTTGATAGAACATATATTTAAAGTTCGAAATAGAATGATGCAGATAGGTGAAATTATAATTATTGTTGCTTCTATGATATTATTTATTGATAGTATATTGAGTTTGTAACAAAAGGCTTCTCTATAGAATCAAATTTTCCAGATACCTGCTGAAGCTGATTTATTTCTTCATCTTTCTTCTACCTTTGTCACTAAACTTGACAGACATATATTGCAGGTACAGCCTCTCCAGCTACAATCTCAAAGTTAATACTCTTCGAAAATCTCTTCAAACCACGTCAGATTTGCCTTGCCGTAGATATGGTTACTGACNNTGCTTTGAGCAGCCTGCAGATCGCTTCCTAGTTTGCTCTTTGATTTTTGTTGATAAAAAGAAATGCTCCTCCACGATGGAAGAGCATTTTTATTGTGATTTTGATTCAGTTTCTGCAGACTCGGGATGGAGTTCTTGGTAACTTGGTGCCTTGAAAAGGTCAGTACTAGTTTTGCCTTGTCGTTGGCTAAAGAGGCTGGTTGACTGACTACCTTTTTCCTGTTCAATCTTTTGCAGAATTGGCAAGGAATTGAGGTAAGAAATACTTTCAGTATCAACTTTTCCAAGATGATCTGCTTGGTAGAAACGTATCAAATCACCAGTTTGAATCTGGTCGCTGATTTTTAGCTGTTGGCTGGCTGTCTGCCGAACGCTTTCTAGTTCAGTTTGAGCTTGTTCATCAAGATTACTGATTTCGAGACCGCTCTCAGTATAGTAGGTTCGTCCGTCGTAGCTGGTGTATTTTGGTGTGACGAAGGAATTGGCAGTTCGAAAGGCAACGATTTCTTGATGATCTGGAGACAGAAGGTCTTGGCCGACTTGAAGGAAGGAATTGGACTCAATACCAAGGAGGTGTTCGAGAGTCGGTAAGATATCGATTTGTCCACCGTAGGTATTGATGATTTGTCCTTTTTCATAGCCAGGCATGACCACCATAAAAGGCACCCGTTGCAACATGGCATTGTCGTAATTCGACCAGTTATCAGAAGTCTTTCCAATCAAGGGTGCCAGCTCAGGATTGCGGGAGTTGGAAATACCATAATGGTCTCCGTAAATGACGATGATGGATTTTTCATAGAGGCCACTTTCTTTGAGATAGTCAAAGAAGGCCTTGATGGCACTATCCAGATAGTTAGCTGTTTGGAAGTAGCCGTTGATTGTTTCATCTTTGGTTTTAGCCAGTGGGAAACCAAGCTCATCGCCTGTCAGATTGCTAGCATAGGGATAGTGATTGGACACCGTGATATACTTGGCATAAAAAGGCTGCTGCAAGTGCTCCAGATATTGGATAGAATCTTTCATCATGATTTTATCATTTAAACCATATTGGAAAGAATTGTTACTGTCTTGCTTGGTGAAGTAGGATGCATCAAAGAAGTATTGATAGCCCCATTGTTTGTAGGTCGTATTTCGGTTCCAGAAGGTCCCAATATTACCGTGAAAGACAGCACTTGATTGATAGCCATTTTTTGTTAGGATAAAAGGCGCTGCCTGCTGGGTATTGGTACTTCCATAGTTGACCATAAAGGAACCTTGGTCAAGTCCAAACAAACCAGTCTCTAGCATGGTTTCCGCATCTGAGGTTTTACCAGCCTTGACTTGGTTAAAGATATTCGAAAAGGATAGGGTTGCTTGCGAATGGTAGAGGGAATTAAGGAAGGGAGTGACTTCATGCTCAGTTCCATCTAGGTTGAGTTTATAGTCAAGCAGGAACTGCTGGAAGCTCTCCAAGTGGAGATAAATCACATTTTTTCCTTTGGCCAAGCCAAAATAGTCTGGATTGGGCTTAGCCGAATGCTCTTGAATATAATCTGTAATAGGTTGCAGATCTGTCTCAGAGGCCTTGGCTCGTTCCTTGTTGGCGCTATAGGATTGGTTGGCACTATAGCCTAAAAAGGCTGGCAAACTAAGGGCGCGGACAACATAATAATTCGAAAATCCTCGCGATAGGAGATCGGGACGCTCAATTTCAGCCAAGAAAAGGTTAGCTGAAAAGAGCAGGGCCGAGAGAGCAGTGATGGCAACACTGGAGCGGAATTTGAAAGGTCTCCTATCCAGCTGGATGAATTTTTTATAGAAAAGGAAAGCCAGCAGTGGGAAATCCATAAAATAGATGAAATCCCAAAAGCGCAGTAACTCTAATTCTGCAGTACCAACAGACACCTTGCTGACCACCTTCATGGTATTAGCCGTGATAAAGTCACTAAATTCTCGATAGTAAAAGACATTAGAATAGAGCCAAATGAACAACAGGCTATAAATAGCTATACTCAGACCATAAAAGATTTTGGTTGACCGAGCATAGAGGGCTAGAGCCAGCAGGAGTAGCCCCAAGGGAAGGGGATTGAAAAAGGCGATAAAGGCAAGGTAATTTCCCTGCAACTTGCCCACTTGAATATCTAAATTAAAGTCAACGGCATAGGCTAATAAGGTTTTGAGCCAATAGAGGATTAAAAGGGTTAGGACAAAACCCAGTCTGGTACCCATGGCTTTTTGGATTTTGTTAAAATTGCTTTTCACACATTTACTTCCTAATTTTTTATTAGTATTAGTATACCATTTTTTAAAAGAAGAGTAAAAAAGCAAGGGTAGTTTCTTTTTTGAGAATTGTCTAAAAGTTTGATATAATGGTAGTTATGAATAGAATAAGAGTTAGCAAAAGGGTTGAAAAGAAGCTTGCTAAGGGGCTAGTTTTACTAGAAGCCAGTGATCTTGAGAATGTCAATCTTAAGGATCAGGAAGTAGAAGTGCAGGGTCAAGAAGGAACCTTTCTTGGGACTGCCTACCTTTCTCAGCAAAACAAGGGATTGGGTTGGTTTATCAGTAAAGACAAGATCACCTTCAATCAAGCTTTCTTTGAAATGCTGTTTAGACAAGCCAAAGAAAAGAGAAGTGCCTACTATCAAGATGAATTGACAACTGCCTTTCGTCTCTTCAACCAAGAGGGAGATGGCTTTGGCGGTCTGACAGTGGACCTTTATGGCGACTATGCTGTCTTTTCTTGGTATAACTCTTATGTTTATCAGATTCGCAAGGTTATATCAGAAGCTTTTAGACAGGTTTTTCCTGAGGTCTTAGGGACCTATGAGAAGATCCGCTTTAAGGGTTTGGACTATGAATCTGCCCATGTTTATGGTCAAGAAGCACCTGAATTTTTCACTGTTTTGGAAAATGGTGCCCTCTATCAAGTCTTTATGAATGATGGCTTGATGACAGGGATTTTCCTAGACCAGCATGAAGTTCGCGGTAGTTTAGTGGATGGCTTAGCTATGAGTAAATCCTTGCTCAATATGTTTTCTTATACAGCAGCTTTTTCAGTAGCTGCAGCCATGGGAGGAGCTAGCCAGACAACTTCGGTTGACCTAGCTAAACGTTCACGAGAATTGTCTCAAGCGCATTTTCAGGCAAATGGAATCAGCACAGACGACCATCGTTTTATAGTCATGGATGTCTTTGAATATTTCAAATATGCCAAACGAAAAGGCTTGACCTACGATGTGATTGTCCTAGATCCGCCTAGCTTTGCTCGGAACAAAAAACAAACCTTCTCTGTGGCCAAGGATTATCACAAGTTGATTTCCCAGAGTCTTGAGATTTTAAATCCGGGCGGTATTATTATTGCCAGTACCAATGCTGCCAATGTTTCCCGTCAGAAATTTACAGAACAAATTGATAAAGGCTTTGCAGGAATAAGTTACCAGATTTTAAATAAATACGGTCTTCCAGCAGATTTCGCCTATAATAAAAAAGATGAAAGTAGTAATTACCTCAAGGTGATTAGTATGAAGGTTAGTAAATGAAATTGATCGTTTCAGTAATGCCAAGAAGTTTAGAGGAGGCCCAGGCTCTGGATGCCACGAGGTACCTGGATGCCGACATCATTGAATGGCGTGCCGACTATCTGCCTAAAGAAGCGATTTTGCAGGTGGCTCCAGCTATTTTTGAAAAATTCGCAGGTCGTGAGTTGGTTTTCACGCTACGAACTCGCTCTGAAGGGGGAGAAATTGACCTTTCTTCAGAAGAATATATCCATTTAATCAAGGAAGTGGTGCAACTCTATCAACCAGACTATATTGATTTTGAGTACTATAGCTACAAGGATGTTTTTGAGGAAATGCTGGACTTCCCAAATCTCGTTTTGAGTTACCACAATTTCCAAGAAACACCTGAAAATATGATGGAAATCTTGTCAGAGTTGACGAGCCTAAATCCAAAACTTGTCAAGGTTGCGGTGATGGCTCATACGGAGCAGGATGTGCTAGACTTGATGAACTATACACGGGGCTTTAAAACTCTCAATCCTGAGCAGGAATATGTAACTATTTCTATGGGTAAGGTGGGCAAGGTTTCTCGTATCACTGCGGATGTGACTGGTTCGAGTTGGTCTTTTGCCAGTCTGGATGAGGCTAGTGCCCCTGGTCAGATTTCTCTAGCTAGCATGAAAAAAATCAGGGAGATTTTGGATGAAGCTTGATGGCTATACACGTTTAGCTGCAGTTGTTGCCAATCCTATTAAACATTCTATTTCTCCCTTCATCCACAATAGGGCCTTTGAGGCGACAGCTACCAATGGTGTTTATGTTGCTTGGGAGATTGAAGCGGGTGATTTGGCAGAAACAGTAGCCAATATTTGTCGCTACCAGATGTTTGGCATCAATCTGTCCATGCCCTATAAGGAGCAGGTGATTCCTTATTTGGACGGGCTGAGCGATGAGGTGCGCTTGATTGGTGCGGTCAATACGGTTGTCAATGAGAATGGGAATTTGATTGGATATAATACAGATGGCAAGGGATTCTTTAAGAGTTTGCCTTCTTTTACAATTACAGGTAAGAAGATGACCCTGCTGGGTGCAGGTGGTGCGGCCAAGTCCATTATAGCGCAAGCCATTTTGGATGGTGTCAGTCAGATTTCGGTCTTTGTTCGTTCCGTTTCTATGGAAAAAACAAGACCTCACCTAGACAAGTTACAGGAGCAGACAGGCTTTAAAGTGGACTTGTATGCTTTAGAAGATGTTTCGGAACTGCAAGCAAGGATTGCCGATTCGGGCTTACTGGTCAATGCGACTAGTGTGGGCATGGATGGTCAATCATCCCCAGTTCCAGAAAACATCAATCTGACAGAGACTCTCTTGGTCGCAGATATCATTTACCAACCCTTTGAAACGCCATTTTTGAAATGGGCTAGAAGTCAGGGCAATCCAGCAGTCAATGGTCTGGGAATGTTGCTCTATCAAGCTGCAGAAGCTTTTCAACTGTGGACAGGCAAGGAAATGCCGACAGAAGAGATTTGGCAGTCTTTAACAGAAAAATACCAATAAAGAAAGGGAGACTCTCCTATGAAAATCAGAATCGATATTCCTCATCATCCTTATGATATTCAGATTGAAAAAGGTTGTCTGGCTCAGGCTGGTCAATGGTTGCGAGAACTATGGCAACCACAAAAAGTGCTCATCGTAACAGACAACCATGTAGCTTCTCTTTATGCTGAGAAGGTCAAACTCAGCCTAGAAGATGCTGGTTTTCAGGTAGCTGTTTTTGACTTTTTAGAAGGGGAAGAAAGAAAGAATTTAACTACTGTTCAGAAAGTATATGAATTTCTAGTTAAGCAGGGGTTGACTCGTAGCGATGGAATCGTGGCTCTCGGCGGTGGTGTCGTTGGGGACATGGCTGGTTTTGTAGCCTCTACCTATATGCGGGGTATTCACTTTGTTCAGATTCCGACCAGTTTAACTGCCCAGGTGGATTCGTCTATCGGTGGAAAGACAGGCGTTAACACTCCATTTGCTAAGAATATGGTGGGTACCTTTGCCCAACCAGATGGGGTTCTGATTGACCCGTTTGTCCTTGAAACGCTTGGAAAAAGAGAGTTGATTGAAGGGATGGGGGAGGTCATCAAGTATGGCTTGATTGAGGATCCAGAACTGTGGGCTCTTTTGACGGAGCTGGATGGTTCTGTTGAGAGCATTCTGGAACATGCAGAGACCTTGATTGAACATTCTTGTCAGGTCAAGCGCAAGATGGTAGTTGAGGATGAGTTGGACAATGGTGTTCGCCTTTACCTCAATTTTGGCCACACCATTGGTCATGCCATTGAAGCAACGGCTGGGTATGGGAAAGTCATGCATGGTGAAGCTGTTGCCATGGGAATGGTGCAGATTTCCAAGGTGGCTGAGGAAAAAGGCCTTATGCCAGAAGGAATAACTCAGTCCATTACAGCTATGTGTCAGAAATTTGGCTTGCCTGTTGACTATGAAAACTGGGATGTTGACAAGCTTTATCAGGCTTTGACTCATGACAAGAAAGCGCGTGGCAACATCTTGAAATTGGTCTTGGTGCCAGAGCTTGGTTCAGCGACCATTCACCCAGTTTCTCTGGAAGAGATGAAAGACTACTTGGTAAAATAAGGAGAGTGTATGAGATATTTAACTGCAGGAGAATCACACGGACCCCGTCTGACAGCTATCATTGAGGGAATTCCAGCTGGGCTTCCTTTGACAGCTGAGGATATCAATGGCGACCTTAAACGCCGTCAGGGTGGCTACGGCCGCGGTGGTCGTATGAAAATTGAGAGCGACCAAGTTATCTTTACTTCGGGCGTTCGCCACGGGAAGACGACAGGGGCGCCTATTACCATGGATGTCGTCAATAAGGACCACCAGAAATGGCTGGACATCATGTCTGCAGAGGACATTGAAGACCGCCTTAAAAGCAAACGAAAAATCACCCATCCTCGTCCAGGTCATGCCGATTTAGTTGGGGGCATCAAGTACCGTTTTGATGATTTAAGAAATTCTTTGGAGCGTTCATCAGCTCGTGAAACCACCATGCGGGTAGCAGTGGGGGCAGTGGCCAAACGCCTCTTGGCTGAGCTGGGTATGGAGATTGCTAATCATGTCGTGGTTTTTGGTGGCAAGGAAATCGATGTTCCTGAGAATCTCACAGTTGCTGAGATTAAGGAAAGAGCTGCCCAGTCTGAAGTATCTATTGTCAACCAAGAACGGGAACAGGAAATCAAGGATTATATTGACCAAATCAAACGTGACGGTGATACCATCGGTGGGGTTGTGGAGACAGTCGTTGGAGGTGTTCCAGTTGGTCTTGGTTCCTATGTCCAATGGGACAGAAAATTGGATGCAAGATTGGCCCAAGCAATTGTTTCTATCAATGCTTTTAAAGGGGTGGAATTTGGTCTTGGATTTGAATCTGGTTATCGTAAAGGCAGCCAAGTCATGGATGAAATTCTCTGGTCTAAAGAAGACGGTTATACCCGCCGTACCAATAATCTAGGTGGCTTTGAAGGTGGTATGACTAATGGGCAACCCATCGTTGTTCGCGGCGTGATGAAGCCCATTCCTACTCTCTACAAACCACTTATGAGTGTGGATATCGAAACCCATGAACCCTACAAGGCAACAGTCGAAAGAAGTGATCCGACCGCTCTTCCAGCAGCAGGAGTGGTTATGGAAGCCGTTGTGGCAACGGTTCTGGCACAAGAAATCCTTGAAAAATTCTCATCAGACAATCTAGAGGAATTAAAAGAAGCGGTAGCCCAACACCGAGATTATACAAAGAACTATTAAGGAGTTCCTATGGCAAAAACAATCTATATCGCAGGTCTTGGTTTGATTGGTGCCTCTATGGCGCTTGGTATCAAACGCAATCATCCAGATTATGAAATTTTAGGGTATAATCGCAGTCAAGCTTCGAGAGATATTGCCTTGAAAGAAGGCATGATTGACCGTGCAACGGATGATTTTGCCAGTTTTGCTCCTCTGGCAGATGTCATTATCCTCAGCTTGCCAATCAAACAAACCATTGCTTTTATACAGGAGTTGGCAGGTTTGAACTTGAAAGAAGGGGTCATTATTTCAGATGCTGGTTCGACCAAGTCAGCTATTGTAGACGCAGCGGAGAACTATTTGGCTGGCAAGCCTGTTCGCTTTGTCGGGGCTCATCCCATGGCTGGTAGTCACAAGACAGGGGCTGCTTCTGCGGATGTCAATCTTTTTGAAAATGCCTATTATATCTTTACACCTTCGAGGCTGACAAGTCAGGACACGCTTGAGGAAATGAAGGATCTGCTTTCAGGTCTTCATGCCCGTTTTATCGAGATTGATGCCCAGGAGCATGATTGTGTGACTTCTCAGATTAGCCATTTCCCTCATATTCTGGCTTCTAGTCTCATGGAGCAGACTGCGGTCTATGCTCAAGAACATGAGATGGTAAGGCGCTTTGCGGCCGGTGGTTTTCGAGATATGACCCGAATTGCGGAAAGCGAGCCGGGTATGTGGACCTCTATTCTCTTGTCCAATCGTGAGACTATTCTAGACCGAATTGAGGATTTTAAGGAACGTTTGGAAGCGATTGGTCAGGCCATTAGTAAGGGGGATGAAGAGCAAATTTGGAACTTTTTTAACCAAGCGCGTGAACAACGCCAGACCATGGAAATCCATAAGCGTGGTGGTGTGGATAGCTCTTACGACCTCTATGTTGACGTTCCTGATGAAGAAGATGTCATCCTGCGGATTTTGGAACTGCTACGTGGAACTTCCTTGGTTAACATCCACATCAACGAGGAAAATCGTGAAGATATTCACGGAATCCTACAAATTTCATTTAAAAATGCTCAAGACTTGGAAAGAGCCGAGCATCTCATAACAGAAAATACCGACCACACAGTCGTCATCAAATAAGGAGAAAAATATGCCTAAAATAGAGCTTAAATTCATATTTGGTGTTATCTTTATTTCTTTTATCTTACTTAGAGCTTACGCTGTTAAAAAAGATGTGAAAACTACTTCAGAAGCCAGTGTTGAGACAAAAAATGAACCATCCAACAAGGAAATAAGTTAAGAGAAAACCAATTCAAAGTATGTAGACGATAGAATTATTAATGAGTTTATCAATAGCTATAATCAAAATTCTAATAGCCCATTAGAAAATATCAAAAAAGGAAATATAAAAATAAAATATAAAAGTAAATATTTCGCATCAAGCTACGGATACTACTTGGAGCTTTTACATGCAAATGATACTGATAAAATCAATGTAACAATAAATCAGACAAATGAAAATAGTGAATCTGGTGTTGCAGGAATGAAAGAAGTATTTCATGATATTGTTAAATCGATTGAATCATCCTTATCTGATGATGAGATAGAGAACTATTTTGATAATCTTATGTCAAATGAAATAAAAACAGGTTCTAATTTAGGAACTTTGAAGATAGAGTATATACCAGATAAGGAATTAAGCAATGGACATTCAAGAGGTCATATAAAAGTGATTGCACAATAATAAAGACCACAGAGTGACTAGTAATTTAAAAAGAAATGAATAAGGAGAAAATCATGTCAAATATTTACGATAGTGCAAACGAACTCAGTCGCGGTTTACGCGAATTACCAGAATACAAGGCTGTTAAAGCAGCTAAAGATGCGATTGCAGCAGATGCTGAGGCAAGTAAAATCTTTACAGAATATGTTGCCTTCCAAGAAGAAATTCAAAGACTAGCCCAGACAGGGCAAATGCCAGACGCATCCTTCCAAGCGAAAATGGAAGGCTTTGGTAAACAGATTCAAGGGAACAGCCTCTTGTCAGAATTCTTTACTAAGCAACAACAATTGGCCATTTACCTTTCTGACATTGAAAAAATTGTTTTCGAACCAGTTTCAGAATTGCTAAAATAAGAAAAGAACTATCCTAAAGTCAGAATTTTTAAGGAATTTCTGGCTTTTTATGATAAAATAGGTAAAAGTATTGCAAGTATGAGGTCCAGTATGAAACTAAAAACAAACATTCGCCACTTACATGGCAGTATCCGCGTTCCAGGTGACAAGTCTATCAGCCACCGTTCCATTATCTTTGGAAGTTTGGCTGAGGGTGAGACCAAGGTTTATGATATTCTGCGAGGTGAAGACGTTCTTTCGACCATGCAGGTTTTTCGTGACCTTGGTGTTGAAATTGAGGACAAAGATGGGGTTATTACCATTCAAGGTGTGGGTATGGAAGGCTTAAAAGCTCCGCAAAATGCCCTTGATATGGGAAATTCTGGTACCTCGATTCGCCTGATTTCAGGTGTCCTTGCAGGTGCAGATTTTGAAGTAGAAATGTTTGGAGACGACAGTCTTTCCAAACGTCCTATGGATCGTGTGACGATTCCTCTGAAAAAAATGGGCGTTAGCATTTCGGGACAAACTGAGCGAGACCTGCCTCCTCTTCACTTAAAAGGGACGAAAACCCTAAGACCTATTCAGTATGAGTTGCCAATTGCCTCTGCCCAAGTCAAGTCAGCCTTGATCTTTGCGGCCTTGCAGGCTCAGGGGGAGTCAGTGATTATCGAAAAAGAGTGCACCCGTAATCATACTGAAGATATGTTGCAACAATTTGGTGGCCATTTAAGTGTGGAGGGCAAGAAAATCACAGTCCAAGGGCCACAAAAATTGACAGGACAAAAGGTGGTTGTTCCAGGAGATATTTCCAGTGCAGCCTTTTGGTTGGTCGCAGGTTTGATTGTTCCAAACTCTCGTCTAGTGCTGCAGAATGTGGGGATCAACGAAACGCGTACTGGTATTATTGATGTCATTCGCGCCATGGGTGGAAAATTGGAAATGACTGAAATTGACCCAGTCGCTAAATCTGCTACCTTAACTGTTGAGTCTTCAGACCTCAAAGGAACAGAGATTGGCGGTGCCTTGATTCCACGCTTGATTGATGAATTGCCCATTATTGCTCTGCTAGCGACCCAAGCTCAAGGAGTAACAGTTATCAAGGATGCTGAGGAACTCAAGGTCAAGGAAACAGACCGTATTCAGGTGGTAGCAGACGCCTTAAATAGTATGGGAGCAGATATTACTCCTACGGCAGATGGGATGATTATCAAAGGAAAATCAGCCCTTCACGGTGCTAGAGTCAATACTTTTGGAGACCATCGTATCGGCATGATGACGGCTATCGCGGCCCTTTTGGTTGCAGATGGAGAGGTGGAGCTTGATCGTGCAGAAGCCATCAATACCAGCTATCCTAGCTTCTTTGATGATTTGGAGAGCTTGATTCATGGCTAAGGTATTACTAGGATTTATGGGGGCTGGCAAATCGACTATTGCAAGAGGCTTGGATCCTAATTACCTTGATATGGATGCTCTGATTGAGAAGCGTTTAGGTATGTCCATTGCGGAATTTTTCGCGGAAAAGGGCGAAGCGGCCTTTCGTCAGGTAGAGTCAGAAGTCCTAGCTAATTTACTACAAACAGACCAAGTCGTGTCAACTGGAGGAGGAGTGGTTATTTCTCAGAGAAATCGTGACTTACTCAAGACTAATACAGATAACATCTACCTGAAAGCAGATTTTGAAACCCTCTACCAACGTATCGCAGCTGATAAGGATAATCAGCGCCCGCTTTTTCTAAATAATAGCAAGGAAGAACTTGCAGCTATTTTCCAAGAAAGACAGGTTTGGTATGAGGAAGTGGCTAGTCGGATTTTGGATGTGACCAAGCTAAGTCCGGAGGAAATTATAGAGGAACTAAGATGAAAATTGCTTATCTAGGTCCCAAGGGATCATTTTCACACCATGTTGTGCAGACAGCTTTTCCTAATGAGGAATTGCAGGCTTTTGCCAACATTACAGATGTCATCAAGGCTTATGAGCAAGGATTAGTGGACTATTCTGTGGTGCCAGTTGAAAACTCTATTGAGGGTAGTGTTCATGAAACCTTGGACTATCTTTTTCATCAGGCTCACATCCAAGCAGTAGCAGAAATCGTTCAGCCTATTCATCAGCAGTTGATGGTGGTTCCAGGCCATACTAAGATTGAAAAGATTTTTTCACATCCACAGGCCTTGGCTCAAGGAAAGAAATTCATCGATGAACAATATCCAGAGGCTCAAATCGAGGTAACAGCTAGTACAGCTTATGCGGCCCGTTTTATTTCCGAACATCCAGACCAGCCCTTTGCAGCAGTTGCACCTAGAAGTTCTGCTGAAGAATATGGATTGGAACTGATTGCCGAGGATATTCAGGAAATGGAAGCCAATTTCACACGTTTCTGGGTTCTAGGAGCTGAAAAGCCTTCTATTCCCTTGCAAGCACAAACTGAAAAGATGAGTTTGGCCTTGACATTACCTGACAACCTTCCAGGTGCACTTTATAAGGCCCTGTCGACCTTTGCTTGGCGAGGAATTGACTTGACAAAAATTGAAAGTCGTCCACTCAAGACAGCACTGGGTGAATACTTTTTCATTATCGATGTGGATTATACCGATAAGGACTTGGTCCACTTTGCCCAAAAAGAATTAGAAGCGATTGGAATCCAGTATAAAATTCTGGGTGCCTATCCTATTTATCCAATATCAGACCATGGAAAGGAGAGAAGATGAGTAAAGAAAATCCCTTAAGTCATCATGAGCAGTTGCGTTATGATTATTTGCTAAAAAATATTCATTATCTCAATGAGAGAGAAAAAAATGAGTTTGCCTATTTGCAAGAAAAGCTAACTCTTGCTAGGGGAAATAGTAGCTCTAGCTTGGAACAAGAAAGAGAAGAGCAGGTTGACTTACCAAGCTATGCGAACCGGAGTCGCTCACAATCCAAATCACAAGCACTCTCTTTCCCTCCAAAAAAGAAAAGACGGAAGCTCCGTCTTAAACGAATTTTTATGGTGATTTTTTCACTTTTGGTCTGTGTGGCTTTGGCCATGGTATTCATGTTTTTGCGTGGTTACCAAGATGCTAGCGCAAAGAAAACTGCTGATGCTAAGGCAGCACAGGTTCAAGTCTTTAATGGTCAGGACACTAGAGATGGAGTTAATATTTTGATCATGGGGACAGACGGTCGAATCGGTCAAAATAGTGTTGAGACACGAACTGACTCTATTATGGTATTAAATGTCGGGGGCTCAGATAAGAAAATGAAGCTAGTCAGTTTCATGCGTGATAATTTGGTCTATATAGATGGTTATAGTCAAGTGATTAATGGTAGAAAACAGACAGATAACAAGTTAAACGTAGCCTACGAGTTAGGAGAACAAGAGGGGCAAAAAGGGGCAGAAATGGTTCGCCAAGTCTTGAAAGATAATTTTGACTTGGACATTAAGTACTACGCCTTGGTTGATTTCCAGGCCTTTGCCACAGCGATTGACACGCTTTTCCCTGATGGGGTGACGATTGATGCTCAATTTTCAACATTGAATGGGCGTCCCCTAACAGAAGCTACAGTCGGAGATGATTTATATGCTACCGAGACTGAGTCTCCAACCCAAACCATTAAAGTCGGAAAACAGCAGATGAATGGCTCGACCCTGCTCAATTATGCTCGTTTCCGTGATGATGATGAGGCGGATTACGGCCGTACAAAAAGACAGCAACAAGTTTTAACAGCAATTTTAGAGCAAATTAAAGATCCCACTAAACTTTTCACTGGTTCTGAAGCTCTTGGAAAGGTTTTTGCTATGACCTCAACCAACGTACCCTATACTTTCCTCCTAACAAACGGTTTATCTGTTTTGGATGGAGCAAAAAATGGTATTGAAAAATTGACGATTCCAGAACTGGGTGACTGGGTAGATGCCTATGATGTTTATGGAGGCTTGGGCTTGCTGGTTGATCAAAACAAATATCAAACCAAGCTCGCTCAAATGGGCTTGAGATAAGATAATACTCAATGAAAATTAAAGTGCAAACTAGGAAGCTAGCCGCAGGCTGCTAAAAACACAGTTTTGAGGTTGTAGATANNATACCTACGGCAAGGTGAAGCTGACGTGGTTTGAAGAGATTTTCGAAGAGTATAAGACAGAAAAATCAAAGTTTGATAGCTATTTGGATAGCAGTCAGGCTTTGATTTTTTACAGTCTGCAATAGATTTTCACCCCTTGTTTGTGGTATAATGAAACGATACGATAGAAAGAATAATGAACAATATGACTGATTTAAAAGCAATTCAGGCTCGTAGTCTGGAGATGGCTGAATATTTTGTGGCCTTTTGTAAAGAACATGATTTGCTCTGTTATCTCTGTGGCGGAGGCGCTATTGGTACCCTTCGAAACAAGGGATTTATTCCTTGGGACGACGACCTAGACTTTTTTATGCCTCGTAAAGATTATGAGAAATTAGCAGAATTATGGCCTCGTTATGCAGATGAACGTTATTTCTTGTCAAAGAGTTACAAGGATTTTGTTGATCGTAATCTTTTTATTACCATTCGTGACAAGGAAACCACCTGTATCAAGCCTTATCAGCAGGATTTGGATTTGCCACATGGTCTGGCCTTGGATGTTTTGCCTTTGGATTATTATCCGAAAGATCCAGCTGAGCGGAAAAAACAGGTTCGTTGGGCCTTGATTTATTCACTCTTTTGTGCGCAAACTATTCCAGAAAAGCATGGTGCTCTCATGAAATGGGGAAGTCGCATTTTACTGGGTTTGACTCCAAAATCTCTCCGTTATCGCATCTGGAAAAAAGCTGAGAAAGAAATGACTAAGTATGATTTGGCTGATTGTGATGGCATTACAGAATTATGCTCAGGTCCTGGCTACATGAGAAACAAGTACCCAATCACATCTTTTGAAGACAATCTTTTCTTGCCATTTGAAGGAACAGAGATGCCTATTCCAATCGGCTATGATGTCTATCTCAGAACTGCTTTTGGGGATTATATGACGCCTCCACCAGCAGACAAGCAGGTACCGCATCATGATGCTGTCATCGCTGATATGGATAAGTCTTATACAGAATACAAGGGAGAATATGGTGGCTAAGAAAAAAATCTTATTTTTTATGTGGTCTTTTTCTCTTGGAGGTGGTGCAGAGAAGATTCTATCAACCATTGTTTCAAATCTGGATCTAGAAAAGTATGATATTGATATTCTTGAAATGGAGCACTTTGACAAGGGATATGAATCTGTTCCAAAGCATGTACGCATTTTAAAATCCCTTCAAGATTATCGCCAAACCAGATGGTTACGAGCTTTTTTGTGGAGAATGAGAATTTATTTTCCAAGACTGGCTCGTCGTTTGCTTGTAAAAGATGATTATGATGTTGAAGTTTCTTTTACCATTATGAATCCACCACTGTTGTTCTCTAAAAGAAGAGAAGTCAAGAAGATATCTTGGATTCATGGAAGTATTGAAGAACTTCTTAAGGATAGCTCTAAAAGAGAATCACATAGAAGCCAGTTGGATGCTGCGAATACAATTGTAGGGATTTCAAAAAAGACCAGCAATTCTATCAAGGAAGTTTATCCAGATTATGCTTCTAAATTACAGACAATCTACAATGGATATGATTTTCAGACTATTCTAGAAAAATCTCAAGAGAAGATCGATATCGAGATTGCTCCTCAAAGTATCTGTACTATCGGACGGATTGAGGAAAATAAGGGTTCTGACCGTGTAGTGGAAGTGATACGATTATTACACCAAGAGGGAAAAAACTATCATCTCTATTTTATCGGGGCTGGTGATATGGAAGAGGAACTGAAAAAACGAGTCAAAGAGTATGGGATTGAGGACTATGTACATTTCCTTGGTTATCAAAAAAATCCTTATCAGTATCTATCTCAGACGAAAGTTCTCTTGTCTATGTCTAAACAAGAAGGTTTTCCTGGAGTGTATGTGGAGGCCTTGAGTCTGGGACTCCCTTTTATCTCTACGGACGTTGGAGGGGCTGAGGAATTATCCCAAGAAGGACGATTTGGACAAATCATTGAGAGCAATCAAGAGGCAGCTCAGGCGATTACTAATTACATGACTTCTGCCTCAAACTTTGATGTCGATGAGGCTAGCCAATTCATTCAACAATTTACAATTACAAAACAAATCGAACAAGTAGAAAAACTATTAGAGGAGTAGCATGGAAACTGCATTAATTAGTGTGATTGTGCCAGTCTATAATGTGGCGCAGTACCTAGAAAAATCGATAGCTTCCATTCAGAAGCAGACCTATCAAAATCTGGAAATTATTCTTGTTGATGATGGTGCAACAGATGAAAGTGGTCGCTTGTGTGATTCAATCGCTGAACAAGATGACAGGGTGTCAGTGCTTCATAAAAAGAACGAAGGATTGTCGCAAGCACGAAATGATGGGATGAAGCAGGCTCACGGGGATTATCTGATTTTTATTGACTCAGATGATTATATCCATCCAGAAATGATTCAGAGCTTATATGAGCAATTAGTTCAAGAAGATGCGGATGTTTCGAGCTGTGGTGTCATGAATGTCTATGCTAATGATGAAAGCCCACAGTCAGCCAATCAGGATGACTATTTTGTCTGTGATTCTCAAACATTTCTAAAGGAATACCTCATAGGTGAAAAAATACCTGGGACGATTTGCAATAAGCTAATCAAGAGACAGATTGCAACTGCCCTATCCTTTTCTAAGGGGTTGATTTACGAAGATGCCTATTACCATTTTGATTTAATCAAGTTGGCCAAGAAGTATGTGGTTAATACTAAACCCTATTATTACTATTTCCATAGAGGGGATAGTATTACGACCAAACCCTATGCAGAGAAGGATTTAGCCTATATTGATATCTACCAAAAGTTTTATAATGAAGTTGTGAAAAACTATCCTGACTTGAAAGAGGTCGCTTTTTTCAGATTGGCCTATGCCCACTTCTTTATTCTGGATAAGATGTTGCTAGATGATCAGTATAAACAGTTTGAAGCCTATTCTCAGATTCATCGTTTTTTAAAAGGCCATGCCTTTGCTATTGCTAGGAATCCAATTTTCCGTAAGGGGAGAAGAATTAGTGCTTTGGCCCTATTCATAAATATTTCCTTATATCGATTCTTATTACTGAAAAATATTGAAAAATCTAAAAAATTACATTAGAACGGGGGTGACCAAGTGATTGATGGGAAACGATTATTATTTAGTTTGACCATAGTCAGTTATGCCTTGACGCTAGTAAGTGGAATTGTGTATCTGTTTAATAATAATAATGTTAGCTTACTTTCTACTTTATTGTTCTTGTTGGTTAGTAGCTTAATTGCTTGTTGGAATGATATCAAGTATTACTTAATCCATTTTATTTTCTATTTAACCATTTTTGTATTTCTGGTATCAAGACCGACCATTGATTATTTTAGGGATGGTGCTTTGGATACCTATCATCCAATAGCCTATCGTTTTGCCTTTATAGTTGTCATGGTTTCGATTCTGGGCTTGACCACAGGAGGCATTCTGGCTCGTTACTTCATAGCTAGGAAGAAAATAAAAGTAGCAAATATAGGAAATTCTCTAAAAGAGGTTTATATCAAGCGGTTACGCTTTGTATCACTAGGAGTTTTTCTTCTAACCTATCCTTTCTATTTCATTCGGTTATTTGAACGGCTCTTGTATCGTTTGCAGACTTCCTACTATGCCTACTATGCAAATTTTGAAAGTAAACTGCCTTATTTTACCTACATTTTGTCTACCTTTACGGTCTATGCAATGTGTATGTATCTGGCAACCAAGCCAAAGAAATTGCAGGCCACAGCAGTGCTTGTCTCCTTTATTGCAGCTAATACTATTCATTTGGCAATTGGGACACGAAATCCCTTTATTTTAAGTATTTTATTTGCTTTTGTTTATTACTTTATGCGGGAGCAAACTGAAAAAGGAAAATGGATTGGGTTTAAAGAAAAGTTAGCGATTTTTGTAGGTTCTCCTATTCTCATGTTAGCGATGGGAGTACTCAATTATGTACGGGATAATGTCCAAGTTTCTCATACAGATTTCTGGGATATCTTACTTGACTTTATCTATAAACAAGGAACTAGTTTTGGCGTTCTGGCTCGAGGTTTTCTATTTAACAGTAGCCTACCTTACAGAGATTTCCGTAATTTTACTTTTGGTCCTGTTCTTGATTATTTTGCAAGGGGAAGTTTGGGGGCCATTTTCGGAGGAAAAGCCTTTGAGCATACAACCAATAGTGTAGAGCTAGCTATTGATAGTAATAGTTATGCCCACAATCTATCCTATCTTGTTTTGAACAAGGAATATTTGAAAGGACATGGTATCGGAAGTAGTTATATCATGGAGTTGTATACAGACTATGGTATGATAGGAGTCTTTCTACTTAGTCTCTTGCTAGGTATGTTATTCATAGCCATGCTGCAAGTAGCCTATCGTTCAAAAACAATCCTATTTGCCTTGTCTTTACTCATCTTGAATAATCTATTCTTTATGCCTAGAAGTAGCTTTTCAGAAAGTTTCTTCAATTTATTTACAATGCAATTCTGGGGAATTGTTCTTGTGATTATATTTGTAGCAAAAATGCTTACAAAAGAGAACCAGTATCTACTAAACAAAGGAGAAAAAAATCATGTTTGAACATTATTCAGTAGCTGATTTATTTGCAAATCTTTACAAAAAACGAAAAGCAAATATTTTAGCTCTCATCGCTTTATTTGCTCTCATTGCTGTACCATTTACAATTAAAGCAGTTAGGAATAAAAACACTGTCAAAGATACAACAAGTTATTCAACTTATCTTAGCTATAAAATCACTCCTCCAGAAGACTCAGCTAAAACAATTTTGAATCATCAAATTGGTGGTTATAGTGATTTTTATGGGAAATTGATTGATGGTAATTTGAATGGAGCTTATCTTTTCAATGATGTAGAACCCAGTGAGTTGAAAAAAATTGCCAGTGAATTAGACACGACAGAAACAACCTTGAAAAATTCAACGAATGATTATTGGTGGAAAAAATTGACCGTCTACTATATGATTGACGATGCAGGGGTTGGTGTGAAAATTTTGACATCAAGTAAAGATGCTAATGATTTGTTAGAGCGAAAAATTGATGGATTGATTGAGAAATTTAAACACACTTTTGCAAATGTAAAAATTGAAAAATTGGAAACCATCAACTCTAAAGAATTGAATGCAAATGGTGAGACAGCACTTGGATTGAATGTGAAAAACTTGATTCTCCGTTTAGCTGTTATTGGAGTAGTTTGTGTGATTTTGGTTGTGATGGGGAATGTATTGATTTATCTCTTTAATCCAACAATCAATAGAGCAGGTGATTTTTCTCAGTATCAAATTGATTTTGTAACAGAGATTACAACAATTGCTAACCTAGCAGATGTCTTGTCATACAAAAATGCTGGACAAGAATTAACAATCGTTAGCTCAAATAAAGCTATCCTAGATAAATTGAAACAGAGTCAAGAGGCTTTAAAAGGAATGCATTTTGTAGATTTACAGGATGTATCATCTCTTTTGGAAAGAGATACAGTCCTTCTTGTTGAAGAGTACGGAGTGACTCGTTATAAGAAATTTGAACAAAGTCTTCAAATTCTTAGAAACTTAAATCGTTCTATCCTCGGTGTAGCAACCTTTAAACTGTAAGCTTTCTGATGTATTAGGTCTTCAAAGTCGAACAAGAAGTTTGATTTTGAAGGCTTTTTCTATCTGTCTGCAGAAATTTTCTCTTGGAGTCTCCTATAGAAAGACCCTAGGGAAAATCTATCCGTATAGAGGAGCCTTCTTTTGATAAAATCGTAAAAATCTAGTATAATAGATAGAACTGAAAGTATGAGGTTACTAGCAATGAAAATGAAACAAATTAGTGATACAACTTTGAAAATCACGATGTCTTTAGAGGATTTGATGGATCGTGGCATGGAGATTGCTGACTTTCTTGTCCCTCAAGAAAAAACAGAAGAGTTTTTTTATGCTATCTTGGATGAGTTAGAGATGCCTGATAGCTTTCTAGATACAGGTATGTTGAGCTTCCGTGTGACTCCAAAACCTGATAAGGTTGATGTCTTTGTAACCAAATCAAAGATTGACCAAAATCTAGATTTTGAAGATTTATCGGATTTACCAGATATGGAAGAATTGGCTCAAATGTCGCCAGATGAGTTTATTAAAACCTTAGAAAAGAGCATCGCAGACAAAACTAAGGATGATATCGAAGCGATTCAATCTTTAGAGCAAGTCGAAGCCAAGGAAGAAGAGCAGGAGCAGGCTGAACAAGAAGCTGAGAGTAAGAAAGAACCTTACATCTACTACATCCTTTCTTTTGCTAAGTTGGCTGACTTGGTGGCTTTTGCTAAGACAGTGACTTTTGAGATGGAAACTTCTGAACTCTACAAGATGAATGAGCGCTATTATTTGACCATTTTAGTGGATATTGAAAATCATCCAAGTCCATATCCAGCTTGGCTGTTGGCCCGTATGCGCGAGTTTGCGGACGATAGTGACATCAGTCGTTCAGTCTTGCAGGAGTATGGCCAAGTCTTGATGAATCACGATGCAGTGACCAATCTGCAAAAGATTGGATAATCACTTCTGGAAAATTATTTCTAGATTTTAGGAAGAGCGAATCATCAGATTCGTTTTTTTCTTTTCTAGACTGAAATAGTGATTTACTATGATAGGAATTTTCACAAAATTCTGTTATAATGGCTATATTAGAAAATTTCGAGGAGATAAAGATGACAGTTAAAATTGCTTTACTAGGATTTGGTACCGTTGCAAGTGGTGTGCCTTTCCTCCTAAAGGAAAATGGAGAAAAAATCAATCAATCAGCACATTCAGAGATTGAAGTTGCTAAGGTATTGGTCAAGGATGAAGATGAAAAGAATCGCTTACTTGCAGCAGGGAATGACTTTAACTTTGTAACCAATGTGGATGATATTTTATCAGATCAAGACATTACAATCGTAGTGGAATTGATGGGGCGTATCGAACCTGCTAAAACCTTTATCACTCGTGCCTTGGAAGCTGGAAAACACGTTGTTACTGCTAACAAGGACCTTTTGGCTGTCCATGGCGCAGAATTGCTAGAAATCGCTCAAGCTAACAAGGTAGCACTTTACTACGAAGCAGCAGTTGCTGGTGGGATTCCAATTCTTCGTACTTTAGCAAATTCCTTGGCTTCTGATAAAATTACGCGCGTGCTTGGAGTAGTCAACGGAACTTCCAACTTCATGGTGACCAAGATGGTGGAAGAAGGCTGGTCTTACGATGATGCTCTTGCGGAAGCACAACGTCTAGGATTTGCAGAAAGCGATCCGACGAATGACGTAGATGGGATTGATGCAGCCTACAAGATGGTTATTTTGAGCCAATTTGCCTTTGGCATGAAGATTGCCTTTGATGATGTAGCCCACAAGGGAATCCGCAATATCACACCAGAAGACGTAGCTGTAGCTCAAGAGCTTGGTTACGTAGTGAAATTGGTTGGTTCTATTGAGGAAACTTCTTCAGGTATTGCTGCAGAAGTGACTCCAACCTTCCTACCTAAAGCGCACCCACTTGCTAGTGTGAATGGCGTAATGAACGCTGTCTTTGTAGAATCTATCGGTATTGGTGAGTCTATGTACTACGGACCAGGTGCGGGTCAAAAACCAACTGCAACAAGTGTTGTAGCTGATATTGTCCGTATCGTTCGTCGTTTGAATGATGGTACTATTGGCAAAGACTTCAACGAATATAGCCGTGACTTGGTCTTGGCAAATCCTGAAGATGTCAAAGCAAACTACTATTTCTCAATCTTGGCTCTAGACTCAAAAGGTCAGGTCTTGAAGTTGGCTGAAATCTTCAATGCTCAAGATATTTCCTTTAAGCAAATCCTTCAAGATGGCAAAGAGGGTGACAAGGCGCGTGTTGTGATCATCACACACAAGATTAATAAAGCCCAGCTTGAAAATGTCTCAGCTGAATTGAAGAAGGTTTCAGAATTTGACCTCTTGAATACCTTCAAGGTGCTAGGAGAATAAGATGAAGATTATTGTACCTGCAACCAGTGCCAATATCGGGCCAGGTTTTGACTCGGTCGGTGTAGCTGTAACCAAGTACCTTCAAATCGAGGTCTGTGAAGAAGGAGATGAGTGGCTGATTGAACACCAGATTGGCAAATGGATTCCACATGACGAGCGTAATCTCTTGCTCAAAATCGCTTTGCAAATTGTACCAGATTTGAAACCTAGACGCTTGAAAATGACCAGTGATGTTCCCTTGGCGCGTGGTTTGGGTTCTTCCAGCTCAGTTATTGTGGCTGGGATTGAACTAGCCAACCAATTGGGGCAACTCGACTTGTCTGATCATGAAAAATTGCAGTTAGCGACCAAGATTGAAGGACACCCTGATAATGTGGCTCCAGCCATTTATGGTAATCTCGTTATTGCAAGTTCTGTTGAAGGGCAAGTCTCTGCTATCGTAGCAGACTTTCCAGAGTGTGATTTTCTAGCTTACATTCCAAACTATGAATTACGTACTCGCGACAGCCGTAGTGTCTTGCCTAAAAAATTGTCTTATAAGGAAGCTGTTGCTGCAAGTTCTATCGCCAATGTAGCGGTTGCTGCCTTGTTGGCAGGAGACATGGTGACCGCTGGGCAAGCAATCGAGGGAGACCTCTTCCATGAGCGCTATCGTCAGGACTTGGTAAGAGAATTTGCGATGATTAAGCAAGTGACCAAAGAAAATGGGGCCTATGCAACCTACCTTTCTGGTGCTGGGCCGACAGTTATGGTTCTGGCTTCTCATGACAAGATGCCAAGGATTAAGGCAGAATTGGAAAAGCAACCTTTCAAAGGAAAACTGCATGACTTGAGAGTTGATACCCAAGGTGTCCGTGTAGAAGCAAAATAAAGAATAGAAGATAGGATGGGGAAACTCTTGACCAGAGGGTTTCATATCCTTTTTGTGAAAAGAAGTTTATACTCAATGAAAATCAAAGAGCAAACTAGGAAGCTAGCCGCAGGCTGCTCAAAACAGTGTTTTGAGGTTGTGGATAGAACTGAAGAAGTCAGCTCAAGATACTGTTTTGAGGTTGCAGATGTGAGCTGACGTGGTTTGAAGAGATTTTCGAAGAGTATTAGTTAAAAACGTGATAAAGGAGAAATAAAGATGGCAGAAATTTATCTAGCAGGTGGTTGTTTTTGGGGCCTAGAGGAATATTTTTCACGCATTTCTGGAGTGCTAGAAACCAGTGTTGGCTACGCTAATGGTCAAGTCGAAACGACCAATTACCAGTTGATCAAGGAAACAGACCATGCAGAAACGGTCCAAGTGATTTACGATGAGAAGGAAGTGTCACTCAGAGAGATTTTACTTTATTATTTCCGAGTTATCGATCCTCTATCTATCAATCAACAAGGGAATGACCGTGGTCGCCAATATCGAACTGGGATTTATTATCAGGATGAAGCAGATTTGCCAGCTATCTACACAGTGGTACAGGAGCAGGAACGCATGCTGGGTCGAAAGATTGCAGTAGAAGTGGAGCAATTACGCCACTACATTCTGGCTGAAGACTACCACCAAGATTATCTCAGGAAGAATCCTTCAGGTTACTGTCATATCGATGTGACCGATGCTGATAAGCCATTGATTGATGCAGCAAACTATGAAAAGCCTAGTCAAGAGGTGTTGAAGGCCAGTCTATCTGAAGAGTCTTATCGTGTCACACAAGAAGCTGCTACAGAGGCTCCATTTACCAATGCCTATGACCAAACCTTTGAAGAGGGGATTTATGTAGATATTACGACGGGTGAGCCACTCTTTTTTGCCAAGGATAAGTTTGCTTCAGGTTGTGGTTGGCCAAGTTTTAGCCGTCCGATTTCCAAAGAGTTGATTCATTATTACAAGGATCTGAGCCATGGAATGGAGCGAATTGAAGTTCGTTCTCGTTCAGGCAGCGCTCACTTGGGTCATGTTTTCACAGATGGACCGCGGGAGTTAGGCGGCCTCCGTTACTGTATCAATTCTGCTTCTTTACGCTTTGTGGCCAAGGATGAGATGGAAAAAGCAGGATATGGCTATCTATTGCCTTACTTAAACAAATAAAACAGAGAGTGGGGCTTCCCACTTTCTTCATTTCTAGAATATGAATAGAAGGGATTTATGAAACACCTATTATCTTACTTCAAACCCTACATCAAGGAATCAATTTTAGCCCCCTTGTTCAAGCTGTTAGAAGCTGTTTTTGAGCTCTTGGTTCCCATGGTGATTGCTGGGATTGTTGACCAATCTTTACCTCAGGGAGATCAAGGTCATCTCTGGATGCAGATTGGCCTGCTCCTTATCTTTGCAGTAATTGGCGTTTTAGTGGCCTTGATAGCTCAATTTTACTCAGCAAAGGCAGCAGTAGGCTTTGCTAAGGAATTGACAAACGATCTTTATCGTCATATTCTTTCCTTGTCCAAGGACAGCAGAGACCGTCTGACAACTTCTAGTTTGGTCACTCGCTTGACTTCGGATACCTACCAGATTCAGACTGGTATCAATCAATTCCTGCGTCTCTTTTTGCGAGCGCCCATTATCGTTTTTGGTGCCATTTTTATGGCTTATCGAATCTCAGCTGAGTTGACTTTCTGGTTCTTAGTCATGGTTGCCATTTTGACCATTGTCATTGTAGGGTTATCTCGATTGGTCAATCCTCTCTACAGTAGTCTCAGAAAGAAAACGGACCAACTGGTTCAGGAAACGCGCCAGCAATTGCAAGGGATGCGGGTTATTCGTGCTTTTGGTCAAGAAAAACGAGAGTTACAGATTTTTCAAACCCTTAACCAAGTTTATGCTAGATTACAAGAAAAGACAGGTTTCTGGTCTAGTTTATTAACACCTCTGACCTATCTGATTGTCAATGGAACTCTTCTCGTTATTATCTGGCAAGGCTATATTTCAATTCAAGGAGGAGTGCTCAGTCAAGGTGCTCTCATTGCTCTTATCAATTACCTCTTACAGATTTTGGTGGAATTGGTCAAGCTAGCCATGCTGATCAATTCCCTCAACCAGTCCTACATCTCAGCTAAGCGAATCGAGGAAGTTTTTGCTGAGGCTCCAGAAGATATTCATTCAGAATTAGAACAAAAGCAAGCTAGCAGTGATCAGGTTTTACAAGTTCAAGAACTGACCTTTACCTATCCTGATGCGGCCCAGCCTTCTCTGAGAGACATTTCCTTTAATATGAAGCAAGGGCAAATCCTTGGTATCATCGGAGGAACTGGTTCTGGTAAATCAAGCTTGGTGCAAGTCTTACTTGGACTTTATCCAGCAGACAAGGGGAGTATAGACCTTTATCGAAATGGACGTAGTCCTCTTAATTTGGAGCAGTGGCGGTCTTGGATTGCCTATGTGCCCCAAAAAGTCGAACTCTTTAAGGGAACCATTCGTTCTAACTTGACTCTAGGTTTACATCAAGAAGTATCTGACCAGGAACTCTGGCAGGCCTTGGAGATTGCGCAAGCTAAGGATTTTGTTAGTGAAAAGGAAGGGTTCTTGGATGCCACTGTTGAGGCAGGAGGTCGAAATTTCTCAGGTGGACAAAAACAAAGGCTGTCTATTGCTCGCGCAGTCTTGCGCCAAGCTCCATTTCTCATCCTAGATGATGCGACCTCGGCCCTCGACACCATTACCGAGTCTAAGCTCTTGAAAGCTATCCGAGAAAATTTGCTAAATACGAGCTTAATCTTGATCTCTCAACGAACCTCGACTTTACAGATGGCTGACCAGATTCTCCTCTTAGAAAAAGGAGAGCTCCTAGCTATCGGCAAGCACGAGAACTTGATGAAATCTAGTCAAGTTTATCGCGAAATCAATGCATCCCAACATGGAAAGGAGGACTAGCATGAGACGACAAACTGCAAACCAGACGCTCACACGCTTGGCAAAAGATTTAGCAAGCAATCCCTTCCTCCTTTTCCTAGCCTTTCTAGGAACTATTACCCAGGTTGGCTTATCAATCTACCTACCTATCTTGATTGGGCAGGTCATCGACCAAGTCCTAGTGGCTGGTTCTTCACCAGTTTTTTGGCAGATTTTTCTCCAGATGATCTTGGTAGTTATAGGAAATACTCTGGTACAATGGGCCAATCCTCTTCTTTATAATCGCCTAATCTTCTCTTATACCAGAGACTTGCGAGAGCGAATCATCTATAAGCTCCATCGTTTACCGATTGCTTTTGTGGAGCGGCAAGGAAGTGGAGAGATGGTCAGTCGGGTAACCACGGACATCGAACAGTTAGCAGCTGGCTTGACCATGATTTTTAACCAATTTTTCATTGGTGTCTTGATGATTTTGGTTAGCATTCTAGCCATGCTGCAAATTCACCTCCTCATGACTCTCTTAGTCTTGCTGTTGACGCCACTTTCCATGGTGGTTTCACGCTTTATTGCCAAACGCTCCTATCATCTCTTCCAGAAGCAAACAGAGACAAGGGGAATTCAGACTCAGTTGATTGAAGAATCGCTTAGCCAGCAGACTATTATTCAATCTTTTAATGCTCAGGTAGAGTTTATCAAAAGACTGTGTGAGGCTAATGACAACTACGCAGGCTATTCGCAGTCGGCCATCTTTTATTCTTCAACGGTCAATCCTTCGACTCGCTTTGTCAATGCGCTCATTTATGCGATTCTAGCTGGAGTAGGAGCTTATCGTATCATGATGGGGTCAACCTTGACCATTGGGCGTTTAGTGACTTTTTTGAACTATGTCCAACAGTATACCAAGCCCTTTAACGATATTTCTTCAGTGCTAGCTGAGTTGCAAAGTGCTCTGGCTTGCGCAGAGCGCGTCTATGCTGTCTTAGAAAGTCCTGAGGTTGCTGAAACAGGCAAGGAAGTCTTGACCAGTGACCAAGTTAAGGGAGCTATTTCCTTTAAACATGTCTCTTTTGGTTACCATCCTGAAAAGATTTTGATTAAGGATTTATCTATTGATATTCCAGCTGGTAGCAAGGTAGCCATCGTTGGTCCGACAGGTGCAGGAAAATCAACCCTTATCAATCTTCTTATGCGTTTCTATCCTATTAACTCAGGAGATATCTTGCTGGATGGGCAATCCATTTATGATTATACACGAGTATCATTGAGACAGCAGTTTGGCATGGTGCTCCAAGAAACCTGGCTCAAGCAAGGAACCATTCATGACAATATTGCTTTTGGAAATCCTGAAGCCAGTCGGGAGCAGGTGATTGCTGCTGCCAAAGCAGCCAATGCAGATTTTTTCATCCAACAGTTGCCACAGGGATACGATACCAAGTTAGAAAATGCAGGAGAATCTCTCTCTGTCGGTCAGACCCAGCTCTTGACTATAGCGCGAGTCTTTTTGGCTATTCCAAAGATTCTTATCTTAGACGAGGCAACTTCCTCCATCGATACACGGACAGAAGTGCTAGTACAGGATGCCTTTGCAAAACTCATGAAGGGGCGCACAAGCTTTATCATCGCCCACCGTTTGTCAACCATTCAGGATGCGGATTTGATTCTTGTCTTGGTAGATGGCGACATCGTGGAGCATGGCAATCATCAGGATCTCATGGCTAGAAAGGGTAAGTATTACCAAATGCAGCAAGCAGCAGCTTTTAGCTCTGAATAAGCCATTCTCTTTTGAAAGTTTATGGACGAAAAAAGTTGCCTTCGGGTGACTTTTTTGTTACAATAGCTAGAAAAATTGTTCACTGTAATACTCAATGAAAATCAAAGAGCAAACTAGGAAGCTAGCCGCAGGTTACTAAAAGCACTGCTTTAAGGTTGTAGATAAGACTGA